>JABDQZ010000056.1 GCA_013041975.1 Gammaproteobacteria bacterium | reverse complement strand
GTATAACAGCATGGCAATGATTTCTGCTGGAATAGAGAGCGCCAGCCAGCCCCAGAATTGTGTGGGATAGTTTAGCGGCTGAATATTAATCAATAATGGCGACATGAGCAGGCCGGCAAAACCCAGTCGAATCAGTGTCAGGGAGCGTAAATCGATATGAGACAAATACTTTTTAGCGACAGCATCGGATGCTGCCAGGGTAAATGCACACAGCAGAGTGATGAATAGCCAGTTCATTGAAAAAACGAATTACTGCCGGGTGACCAGTGAAGCTGCTGTAGTTATGACGTCAGCACCCGCTCCAGGCTGGTGAGCATTTTCCGAAATATACCTGCGCCAGGCTTTCGCTCCGGGAACTCCCTGAAACAGCCCGAGAATATGGCGTGAAATATGGTTAAGCCTTGCACCTTCTGCAAGCTGCTGTTCGATATAAGCTGTCAGTAACTCAATGACTTCATGTTGATCTGATGCCGGGTTATCCTCATCAAAGAACAGCCTGTCAACATCGGCCAGCAGCCATGGGTTGTGATAAATCGCGCGCCCCATCATCACACCATCAACCTGTTTTAAATGCTCTGCAGCTTCATCCAGCGTGTTGATGCCACCATTGATGATAATCTCCAGACCAGGGTTTTCTTTTTTGAGATCATGAACGACTTCATATCGCAGTGGTGGAACATCACGGTTTTCCCTGGGCGAAAGTCCATCCAGCCAGGCTTTACGCGCATGAATAATAAAAGTAGTAATACCTGACTGTTTGACGATATCGACAAAATTCAGCAACTGCTCGTAACTGTCGTCCTGATCAATGCCGATGCGATGTTTCACTGTTACAGGAATATCTACGGCCTTCTGCATGCTGCCGAGACAATCACGTACCCGTTCCGGTTCTGCCATCAGGCAGGCACCGAACTGGCCTGATTGCACCCGGTCAGAAGGACAGCCGACATTCAGGTTGATTTCATCGTAGCCGTAGTCTTCGACCATTTTGCTGCAATCAGCGAGTTCAGCCGGGTCGCTTCCGCCAAGCTGAAGGGCCAGTGGGTGTTCCCCTTTGTTAAATTGCAGATAACGATGCCGCTCACCGTAAATCAGGGCGCCAGTAGTCACCATTTCCGAATAAAGCAGGGTGTGTCTGCTGATCAGGCGCAGAAAAAAACGGCAATGGCGATCCGTCCAGTCGAGCATGGGAGCTACCGAAAATATTCTATTGATATCCCTTGTCATTTATCTGCCATATGGTGCACAAATATTGATTGTTTTGCGCAAGATGTGCGTATGGCGCATCCTTTGTGCAAAAGAAGTATATTCGGTAAATTTTTTCTAGGTTTTATACTACCTATGTTAAAAGCGGGGCAAAGTTCATCAGGGTGATCATAGCTATGATACAGGTCATCGTCTATGTTAGTCTTACAGAATTGTGTTACTCAGGCCTGAAAAAAACATTTGGGGTCAAATGCTTATGCATTTTTTCAGAAAAGGATCTATAAGAAAAAATCTGACCTTCCTGGTTTTTTTATCGATATTGCCGGCTTTTGCCATTCTCTTCTACACAGGGTTTGAGCACCGACAACAAATTATCGAAAGTACTCAACAGGACGTTGCTCTCATTGTGCGTGGCATGGCGGAACAGCAGAGAGAAATTACCCGGTCCTCACAACAGATGCTGACTATGCTCTCCCGGCTTCCTGAAATCAGGCAGTTAAACATTGGCGAAACGACCAGGATTTTAAGTGATTTAATTGCGCTGAATCCCCAGTATAGCAACATGGCATTGGTTGATCTTGATGGCAATGTATTGACTTCAGGGAAGGGCCGCTCCAGCGTCAATCTTGCGGACAGAAAACACTTTATAGAAGCACTAAGAAGTAAAACCTTCGTTGTAGGCGAATTCATCATATCCCGTGTTAGCGTGCAGGCACCTGTATTCCCCTCGGCAATCCCTGTGCTGGATGCTGAAGGAAATCCCAGAGCGGTTTTAACCCTTGTTCACAAATTGAGCAGTTTTTCTCGCTATCTTGATACCTCAGATGTTCCCGACGGTTCTTTTGTGGCCATTACTGATCACAAGGGACTACGCATGTATTATTACCCGGAAAAGCAGGATACCAATCCTGTGGGAAAACCCATTAATGCTAAAAACTGGGAAATTGCCAGCATTGCAAACGGACCCGGCATATTGACCAGTAAGGGCTCAGATGGAAATAAAAGAATTTTTGCCTTTGAACCGGTCAGCCTTAAGCAGGATGAACCTCCGTACATTTATTTCTGGTCCGGCATCCCTGAAAATCGTATTCTTGCTCCAGCAAACGAAGCCCTGCTGAAAAGCCTGCTGTTCCTTTTTCTTGCCTTGCTGGTGGCCATCCTGGTTGCCCGCACTATTGGTGAGAAAATCATCATCAAGCCGTTAATGAACCTTGTCCAGTTGGCCGGACAATTATCAAAGGGAAACCTGGAGGCTCGCAGTGATACTCACTCAATGATCAGCGAATTCGATATGCTTTCCCATGAATTCAATCAGATGGCTGAAAGTCTGCAAAAAAACAATGAAAAACTGTCCAGACTCAGCCTGGTTGATGGTCTGACAAATATTGCTAACAGGAGAATGTTTGACCAAAAACTCCAGGAAGAATGGAATCGCTCAGTAAGGACGAAACGACCTCTGTCACTTCTATTGATTGACATTGATTATTTCAAGAAATTCAATGACGCTTATGGTCACTTGGCCGGTGATGACTGCTTGCGCACGATTAGTTTGATTTTAAAAAATATTGCAAACCGCTCAACAGACCTTGCTGCCCGATATGGTGGCGAAGAATTTGCGATGATTCTACCCGAAACCGATATGGAAGGGGCCATTGCAATTGCAGACTTAATCCATGCCCAGGTTGCACAAAGAGAAATAC
>JABDQZ010000074.1 GCA_013041975.1 Gammaproteobacteria bacterium | reverse complement strand
GTATAATCTTGGTCGCCTTTATGACCAGGGCGTTAATGGCTCCAGGAGTGCCTATGAAGCGGTTAACTGGCTAAAAAAAGCTGCTGAGCAGGAATATACTCCGGCAATGGATTATCTGGCAGGTATTTATTTCCATGGCAGAGGTGTCAACAAAAGTTATGAAAAATCCTATCAGTGGATTAGCCGTTCAGGTGGAGCCAACACGGCTGAAAAACACTACTTCATCGGTTTTCTGTCTCTCAAAGGGCATGTATTAAACAAAAACCTAAAGGAAGCTCACCGTCATCTACTGATAGCTGCCGAAGCCGGTCATGCTGATGCTCAATTTCAACTTGGCGAGATGTATCGCCTGGGTGAGCACGTCGAGACCAATGATGATACCGCCTTGTCATGGCTGAAAAAAGCCATGCAGCAAAACCATGTATCGGCGGAACTGGCCATTAAAAAGATCGAACGCAAACGCGAACATGAAGAATATGCCAATCAGCAAAAGAGGCCTTCTTTCAATGTACCTCAAATAGAAATCAAGGTCATCGGCCTACCCAAGACTAAAGCCCAGGAAAACCCTGCCAGACAAAATAATTCCGGCGGCTGGGGTCTGCATATATTATTGTTTTTTATCGTACTGATAGCCGCTGCCATTTTGCTTGTAAGAAACAGATCATCTTCGAATCACCGCATGACTGAGCATGAAAAAGAAGTGATAAACCAGGCGTTAAAATCTAGGCTGGAAAAACAATCGACAAACAAAGCTCAAATTACCCAGCCAGTTGTACAGAAGGATGAATTTTATGATAACAGCCTTCTGGATATCGCCAAACAGGAACTTGAAATGAATACCATAGATAAGGCTCTATGGGATCAGGTAAGCAGTGAAGCCAACGGTGACATGGCCAAGGCTGAACTGCTGTATTTGAAAAAACGAGTGAAGGCGTTAATGGATGCCAGAGATTAAAGTCTTCTTCACAAGTTTTCACGTTATTCAATAACGCATTAAATTGGTGATTACCCATCCACACCTTGCCCAAAAAAAGTGCAATTAAACATTTCCAAAACGACAGTCTGTTGTTTTAAGGCGATCTCAACATTGGCATATTGATTGCTGGATAATTTCTGAAAGGTACGTATGCTTGCCTGGCGCTTGCACTGAGACTTTGTTAAATGAAGAGTAAGATTGTTTCCTTAGTTTAATGTGAACTATGACATCTGAATTTTTTATCTGATGAAGCATCTGGAAATGTTGTCACAATACTTTTACATTTATGAGGTAGTTTTATGAATAGTATTCGATCCGAGCATTTGCTTTGAAAAGTAAATTCAGTCAGTTCTTTTTTATTCTGTGCTGTAACCTGTTGTTATGGTTTCTGCTGACAGGCACTTTACACTCCGATGAACTGGTTGCAGGAGCATTGGTATCTTCAATCGTAGCCTTTCTCACCCTCGAAAGGACTTCGATTTTCTCTGCCATCAACATTAGTTTCCAGACGCCGTTTGCCTTACTGCTTTACCTGTTTGAATTCTACAAGACACTTGTGATTGCCAACTTTGATATGGCAAGAAGAGTGATTACGCCATCCTTGCCTATAAACCCGAATATCATCACTGTTAAAACTACCTTGAAGTCTGACCTTGGGAAAATGCTTCTGGCCAACAGTATTACATTGACTCCTGGAACCCTGTCAGTTGATGTTGACGGTGATGACATTCTGGTGCACTGGGTTGATTGTCCACCAGATTGCGATACACAAATGGCAACTCAACTGATAGCAGCTTCTTTTGAAAAACATATACGCGGGTTTTTAAACTGATGACCGGTATTAATCTCAATATGGCCGATATGGTGGTTATCTTGCTGATGGGATCGGGGCTGATACTGTCATTATGGCGTTTTCTGCTGGGCCCAAATGCACCTGACCGTATTGTTGCGGCCGATACCTTATCCATCATCATCACAGCATCACTGGTTTTGATGTCTTTCTGGTTTGATAATCCAATGTATCTTGATGTGGCGTTGATCTATGGTGTACTCGCCTTTATTGGCGTTGTAGCGCTGGCAAGAGCCATTGAAAAGGGGCAGTCATGAATACGCTGGGTTATGTGGTCATGCTAGTTGGTGCGACTTTCTGTTTTCTTGGTGGCCTTGGGATTTTGCGCATGCCGGATGTCTATAACAGGATACAGGCTGGCACCAAGGCTGTAACGCTGGGCAGTATCGCCGTATTACTGGGTGTCGGAATATTAAAGCCTGACTGGTGGCCAAAACTGGTTGTGCTGGGTGGTTTTATCCAGTTGACCAGTCCGGTGGGGTCTTCGGCTATTGCACGCGCACTGTTACGTGCTGGAGTCAAACCCTGGCAAAAACAGTCCAACGGGGAATCAGGCTCATGATCGAATGGCTCCTGTTTGTCATCGTGATGATCATGCTTGCCGGTGCCCTGATGGCTATGTTGATGGAAAACCTGTTGGCTGCGACTGTTGCTGCTTCCATCGTTTCTCTTGGACTGACAGTGATTTTCGTCTTCCTGCGGGCACCTGATGTTGCCATGACCGAAGCTGCAGTTGGTGCGGGGCTAAGCAGTCTGATTCTTGCACTGGGTCTAAAACGGCTGGGGTTATGGAAACTGGATGTGCCTTCAACAGCTGTAAAAGCGGATGCCCAAGAAGATGGCAAGTCCTGATGCATCAGTTTAGCTCTTTCCTGTTTCTCGGCGGTTTTCTTTTTTTTCTTTCGGTCCTGACAGGCATTCTGCCACTGGGTGATCCACCCATGATCATCGGACAGGCAATCCAGAACCACGGAGTCTCTGAAACCGGTGCAGCAAACCTGGTCACAGCCGTCGTACTGGGTTACAGAGGGATCGATACACTGGGAGAACTCTCCATTCTTTTTGCGGCGGCTACAGCAGGTGGACTGGTATTGGCAACAGGCAAAAAGAAAACCCAGGCTTCAGCTGATGAAGATGCAGGATTCATCGTAAAAACTGCCGCAGAACTGCTTTTTCCATTACTGGTTGTTGCGGGGCTTTACATTGTCATTCATGGACACCTGACCCCCGGTGGCGGTTTTCAGGGTGGTGTCATACTCGCGGCTGCCTTTTTCCTGCCGTTGCTGGCAAAACCCTCGACAACCATGAATCACAACACAATGAGTCTGGTTGAAGGTTTTTCCGGTGCGGCTTTCATTGGTATCGGTCTTATCGGTCTATTCAATCATGGTGCCTTTTTACAGCCTTTGCTGTCAAAAGGTGTTGTCGGCGAACTGTTTTCTGCAGGCACATTACCGCTGCTATACCTGGCTGTTGGTCTCAAAGTGGGTGCTGAACTGGCTGGACTACTGGCAAATCTGAACGAAGAGGATGACGAAAATGTTTGATATCGCCAGTATCCTTTTCGCGGGAGCCACCGGCTTACTGGTCATCGGCATTGGCGGCATGGTGCTGTCTGAACACCTGTATCGCATGCTGCTGGCGCTGGCAATTGCTGAAGCTGGAGCAAACCTGATGCTGGTTTTGGCCGGATTCAAATGGAGTGCTAGCGCACCGATCATTACGGTTTCCGTTGAATCGATACCAGCCATGGTTGATCCTGTGCCACAGGCTATGGTGCTGACAGCGATTGTGATTGGCGTTGGTGTACAGGCACTGGCGCTGACCATGATCATCCGTATCCGTAACGCCTATGGCACACTTAACATGCGTGAGGTCAAGTTAAAAATGGAGCAGGAATTTGCTGACATGGCTGACTTGCCGATTGAAACACGCAGTGTTCCAGCAAGGAATGATCAGTCATGAAAGAATTGATTGTCCTGACATTTGCCGTACCGTTACTGATGGCCTTTTTGTTGCCAACCATCAGCAGGGTATCTTTCACACTCTCCAAATTAATCGCACCACTGGTGTTGCTGGCACTGGCGATCATGGTTGTCTGTATCTGGAATTTCCATACTGAAACCTTCGTACTGCACATAGGCAACTTCATTGGCCCTCAGGGTATCGTGTTCTATGTTGACAGACTCGCCTTGCTGTTTGCTTTTGCCATTTTTGCCATGACTTTACTGATGTGGCCCTGGTATTTTGAAAAAGACGAATCCAGCGACACCCGCACACGCAAACTTTCTCTGACATTACTGCTGGTAGCTGCCTCGGCAGGGATGAGTCTCTCCGGTGATATCTTCAATCTGTATGTCTTCTATGAATTACTGGCTGTAGCCTCGTACGGCCTGATTGCCGCTGGCAACAAAAAGCCTGCCGGTAACAGTTATGCTGCGGCATTTCGCTATCTCATGATTTCTGCACTGGGTTCAGTTTTTGCTTTGCTGGGTATTGCCTTGATCTACTTTCAGACCGGCACACTCAACCTGGCACATTTATCGGAAATGAAAGAACTGCTTAATAATCCAGCTGGATTGATCGCATTTGTCTTTATCCTGCTGGGCTTTGGTGTCAAGGCGGAATTGTTTCCGGTCAACAGCTGGGTGCCTGAAGCCTACATGGCATCCTCAAAACGTGTTGCCGGGCTGCTTGCCGGGCTGGTTTCCAAGCTGGCCGTACTGGTTATTATCAAGGCACTGGTTCTGATCTATCCACAGGATGAAGCCCGTCAGTTGCTGTTGTTCCTGGGAATAGCCGGAGTGATCGTTGGTGAATTTTCCGCAATGAAAGCACAGGATATGACTCGCATGCTGTCCTGGTCTTCCATTGCCCAGCTGGGCCTGGTCTTTATCGCTTTTTCTATCCCCGGCAAGGCGGGTATGCTGGCAGGACTAGCCGTTGCCCTGCATCACTTGATCAGCAAACCTGCAATGTTCCTGATAGCAGAACGCTGGGGAGGTAGTCTGCAAAACCTCAAGGGCAGGGCACAATCTTCTCCAATAATGGCAGCCCTGCTTATACTGTTCGCATTATCCATGGTAGGTATTCCGCCACTGCCCGGGTTCTGGGTCAAGTTTCTGCTATTGTCAGGTCTTTCAGCACAGCAAGCCTGGCTGGCAATTGCCGTCGTATTGATTATGACCGTGGTTGAAACCAATTACCTGTATCGTGTCATTTCCTCATTGTATAGCAGAGACGAGCAGCAATCTGTAACTTCACGACATCGCACCGCAGATACTTTCAGTGCTCTGATACTGGCTGGTGTACTGATTTT
Organism: Gammaproteobacteria bacterium; assembly: GCA_013041975.1. Classification (GTDB taxonomy): domain Bacteria; phylum Pseudomonadota; class Gammaproteobacteria; order Chromatiales; family Chromatiaceae; genus JABDQZ01. The sequence goes on along the minus strand of JABDQZ010000074.1, from coordinate 1,672 downwards.
TGTATCTGTTCAAGTTCAGACTGTAGGTCAAGCCCTGGATGAAATTGCGCAAGATGCAGTTGATGTAAAAAGCTATATCGATCTTAGCCTTGGAGGTGGGTCATGAATGCACTCGACCTGCTGTTATCCACCAGCCTTGGCACCGCACTGCTGGCAGTTTTTTTCGCACGTTCCACAACTGGCCGTATGCTGTTAACCATGCTGTATGCGGTGCAACTGGTTATCTTGTTCAAGATCAATCCGGTTTATGTTGTCGTATCCGAAGTGAGCTTCAACATTTGGCAGCATCAACTGGGTTGGCGGTTTGACGGTATTTCCTGGTTTTTTGCCTTACTTACGATTGGAACCGGCTTTGTTGTGTCCTGGTATGCAGCAGGTGAGTACGGCAGGAAATTCCAGTCGGACAATGGGGCATCGCGGCTACTGCATACCGGACTTGGCTTGAATGTGTTTTCCATGTTGTTGTTATTGTCCTCAGGTGATTTACTGTCCCTCTTTATCGGTTGGGAGCTGGTATCCTGGTCGAGTGTACTCCTCATGGTGCTTGGCGGGGCTGCCAGTCGTGAAGCGGCTGTACGCTATGTCACCTACGCCATAGCGGGTGGCATGGCGGTATTGTCAGGGATAATTCTTATCTATACCTGGACCGGTTCGCTGGGGTTTGAGCAGATATCTACCCTTATTAACCCGTTTAGCAATATTCAACTCTGGGTGCTTGCAGCGTTGCTGATTGGTGGTTTTACGGTGAAAATGGGGTTGATGCCATTTCATTTGTGGCAGGCACCAGCCTATGCGATGACTGCCGGGCCAGCCATGGCTTTTCTGGGTGCCATTTCGGCTCGCATGGGTCTGTTTGCCATTATTCTGGTCATCGTAAAAATTGTCAGCCTGCAACAATTAACAGAGCTATATCTGGTTACCGAGCTGTTTTCTGCACGTGACCTGCTGGCATGGATTGCAGCCATTACCATTATATTTCCTACCTATACAGCCTTGCGCCAGAGTGATGCCCGCCTGCTGCTGGCCTGGCATGGTATCGGCCAGGGTGGTTACATGATGCTTGGCCTTTTGATGATGGATACAATGGGATCTGCCGGTGGCCTGATGCATGTATTTAACTACACGATTTATCAGGCGGCATTGATCATGTCTGTGTTTGCCATTATCCATCGCACCGGCACCTCCGATTTGAATAAACTGGGTGGGCTGGTCACGCGCATGCCACTGACTTTTGTTGTCATGCTCATAGGCATAATCGGTTTGGCGGGATTGCCACCAATGAGTGGCTTTGTCTCCAAATGGATGATTTATCGTTCACTACTTAATGAAGGCATGCCTTTACTTTTCCTTGCTTCTGTCATTGGCACACTTGGCACTATCCTGTCTGTTTATAAACTGATACATAACAGTTTCCTGGGGCAGCTACGGGTTGAACATCAGCACGTTGCTGAAGTGCCCTGGAGCATGATGATACCGATGCTGTTGTTGTCGATTATTGTGTTTGCTACCGGAGTTATGCCTGGCCTGGTTCTTGAGTACGTTGCGATTGTCCAGCAGGCCATGGGCATTACAGCTGTCAACTTTCATCTGGGAGGTATCGATGCAACCGGTAGTCAGATTGGCGGCGACCTTGACATGATCTGGGTGGTTATAGTGCTGTTTAGTGGTTTCG
>JABDQZ010000071.1 GCA_013041975.1 Gammaproteobacteria bacterium | reverse complement strand
CAGTTGTTCAAAATCTTCAGTTTTACTTCGTCGTGCCATTCGTCTTATTAGACTGTTGGCACCGCTTTGGTGTGTTTTTTTTATATTATGCTTGTCCCGGTTCCAGCGAGGCATAGCAGCCGGTGATGACCAATTTTGCATCTGGATTTTCTCGCTGAGCCTTGCGTAACAGTTTGCGGGATTTTTTAACCGCTTCTTTTGTAACAGCACAAGTGTTGATAATAACCAGACCGGCTTTATCAACGTCCCTGGTCATCTGGTGTCCGCGTTCATGAAAGTCACGAGACCAGGTTTCCAGCTCTGCTTCGTTTAAGCGGCAGCCAAGAGTTTTGAGATGTACCAGCATATTCTAATATCTGTAGCTGATGCGGGCTCACTGCACTGAGCCGTTTATTGCGGTTGTCCCTGAGTCGGAGGTTCCATCGGCAGCGGTGAGTTCTGATGCATCGTCATATGCCAGGAACCACTTTCATTTTTCTGGAAAATATTTGTGGCATAAACAGATTGTGGCGGCGCATTGGGAACCTTTACGGCCTCTTCAACCAGGTGAATTGCAAGGTTGTCTGTCTTGATCCAGTGCATGTGCCCGACCTGAATCTCAAATCCACTGTCATTTCTGAGAAGAGGTTCAAAGGCCTGCCGGATTGAAGCTGTTCCCTTGATGGCCATTAACATCGGCAGCAGGCAAACAGTTTCATCCGAGTCTGCCCAAACCGTCATCATTTTATCGAGGTCATGCTCATCAAAAGCATCATAATAAGCGTCTTCCGCTGCTTGCGGATCATCAAAAGTAGCCATGGGTGGTTCCGTAATAAAGTTAAAAAGTACTGCTGTTCCAGCCCCAGAAATGTCTGGCTGGGCTGGAAAATTCAATATAGGTTCTGTTTGGAAGGATGTTCAATAGATGGTTCACATGTTGACACAGTGAGGCTGAAAAGTCAGTGGTTTTATCTTCTGGAAGACTCAGGCTCTTCAGTTCAACATAGGCCAGGGGCTCATGAGAACCGGCAAATGACATGGCTGGATTAATCTGTAAAACCACCATGACGTAGTTTTCCGGCTTGCCGAGCATTTCTGCAACAAATACCGAAAGCTTGCGCGTGATCTCCTGCTGCTTGTCGGCAGCTACTTCCCGATTGGTTGTAATGCGCAACAAGGGCATGATTATTTACAGTCCCGCTCGACAATTTCCCTGGCTTTTTTGATCTGTTGTTGACGTTGAGAATCTGACATCGTTATTGCCTTGCCATCATTATCAACCAGTGTGCGTTTGTCTTGTCCCTGTAAATATTTAAGATTTTTCCTGGCAGCCTCACAATTCTGTTTGAGCTGATTGTCCCTGGTTTTTTCCTGTTCAGCTTTTTTCTGAGCGGCTTTCCTGTCTTCCCTGGTTTCTGCCTGATTTACCAGGTTGTCGATCAACTCCTGCCGGGTGGCTTTGGCGCTTGAAGGAGGAGGCGCAGGACCTCTAATGGTTTCAGCTTCCACGCCGGGGTCTGGGCGAAATTGTGTATAGACCACCTGGCCATTTTCATCGATGTATTTATACATTTCTGCAATAGCGCCAAAACTGGAAAGCAGCAGAAAAATAGCTGTAAAAGCCGCAAGTTTCATTTTATTTTCCCTGGTAAAAATACTGGAATATTTCTGGTTTTGTATAAAAATATCAGTTTTTGCCTGACTTGGTAAGGTTTTACTTGACCCTGTAAGCCAATATTAGTAGTTTCTCAAATTCTCGCATATATATTTGAAAATCGGTCTTGAATTATCTGGCCAGGGCATTACTGTCACAAAAATTATGCGTTAGTTTCTTTTAAATTTGCCGGCAAAGCCGGGGTTTATTAATAGGAGAGTCCAGTGGAACTCAGTGGTGCTGAAATCGTCGTCCAGGCACTCAAAGATGAGGGGGTCGAACATGTCTTCGGTTACCCAGGTGGTGCCGTATTGCATATCTACGATGCTTTTTTCCAGCAGCAAGATGTGCAACATATTCTGGTGCGCCATGAACAGGGGGCCACGCACGCAGCAGATGCCTATGCGCGTGCAACCGGCAAGCCGGGTGTTGCACTGGTTACCTCAGGTCCGGGTGCGACCAATGCGGTGACAGGTATTGCCACTGCCTACATGGATTCCATTCCCATGATTGTCCTGACCGGCCAGGTTCCCAAGCCGTTTATCGGTTCGGATGCTTTCCAGGAAGTTGATACCAT
>JABDQZ010000068.1 GCA_013041975.1 Gammaproteobacteria bacterium | reverse complement strand
GGGGGGCGGATGAGTAGTTTGCGCTGGCTTGAATCAGGCGCAACAGGTAGTTATGGGACCATTGTAGAGCCTTGTAATTTCCCAATGAAATTTCCAGATCCAGATATATTTTTAGATTTTTACCTTTTTGGAGAGAGCCTTTTGTTTTCCTATTGGAAGAGTGTTAAGTGGCCTAGTGAGGGGTTATTTATTGGCGAGCCATTGGCGTCGCCCTATGCAGTAAAAAAATAAGATTTTCACATTAGCGGCAAAGTATGCAAGTTTGCTATGGTAATTGGCAGGCTCGTCATAAAAGGGGGGATGATTTAATCGTGAAATTCAAAACGGCCGTATTTCTTGATGTCGATTCAATGGGGTCAGGTCTCGATTTTTCACCCCTGACAAACCTGGCAGAGGATTGGAAAAACTTCGCAGCCACTTCAACCGAAGAAACGCTCGAACGCATACGAAATGCCGAACTGATTATCAGTAACAAGGTGGTTCTGGACCGGGCGATTCTTTCACAATGCAAACAGCTCAAACTGGTCTGTGTTATAGCAACCGGAACCGATAATGTTGATCTTCAAGCTGCCAAGGAACTGGGAATCGCAGTAACCAATGTCACTGCTTATGGCACACCATCGGTTGTGCAGTTTGTATTTGCCTTGCTGTTGTCATTGGCGACGCGCCTGAATGAGCATCAGGCTAGTAGCAGAAACGGTGAATGGTCTAACTCTCCGAACTTTTGTGTGCTGGATTACCAGTTTCGTGAACTGTCAGGTAAGACCCTGGGAATTATAGGCTATGGTGAGCTGGGTAAAGGTGTTGCAAAGGTTGCGCAAGCTTTAGGTATGCATGTTCTTGTTTCGCAACGACCGGGTGGCGAACCTTCCGCTGGTCGTGTGCCTATTGAAGAGCTGTTGTCACAGTCAGATGTCATCAGTCTTCACGTGCCATTGGCTGACAATACGCGCAACCTGATTGGCGAGGTAGAATTCAAGTTGATGAAACCCACCGCACTTTTGATCAATGCGGCACGTGGTGGCATTGTGGATGAATTGGCACTGATCAATGCCTTGCAAAGCGACGAGATAGCCGGGGCTGGTGTTGATGTGTTATCGCAGGAGCCACCCCGAAACGGCAACCCGTTACTTGATTATGACAAACCCAATCTCATCGTTACGCCGCATATGGCCTGGGGAGCGGTGGAGTCACGTCAAAGACTGATTGACCTGGTGGCTGAAAACATCATTGCTTATCAAAACGGAGAAAAACGCAACAGGGTCGAGTGACCTTAACCCTGGTCATGGTTTTCAGAAAGATCCCAGGTTTTTTCAGAAGCCAACAGTTGTTCGAATTCGTTTTTTGGAAGAGGCTTGCTATAGAGATAGCCTTGTAGCAGATCACAGTGATGCTGCCTGAGAAATGCGGCCTGGGCCTGAGTCTCGACACCTTCACCAACAACTTTCAGATTCAGGCTGCGTGCCATGGCCAGTATCGCTGAGGTGATTTTTACATCATCATTATCGTCTGGTATGTCTGTGACAAAAGATCGATCAATTTTTAAAGTCTCCAGCGGAAATTTTTTCAGATAGCTTAAAGACGAATAGCCGGTACCAAAATCGTCTACAGAAATACCCAGGTTCATGTTCCTGAAAGACTGTAACGTGGAGATGGTTTCATCGATGTTACGCATGATGATACTTTCGGTGATTTCCAGTTCCAGGTATTGCGGGTCAAGCCCGGCAGTCTCCAGGGCTTGCTGTACTTTAAAATGCAGGTCTTTTTGTATGAACTGCAAGCCACTGAGATTAATGGCAACGCGAATTGAGGGATAACCGGCATCTTGCCATGCTGCGTTATCCAGGCAGGCCTGACGCAACACCCAGTCGCCGATATCAAGTATCATTCCTGTGTCTTCTGCCAGCGGAATGAAATCAGCGGGTGATATCATGCCCAGTTCTGCCTGCTCCCATCGTAGTAGTGCCTCAGCTCCCGTGATTTTACCGGTAGCCGCAGATATCTGTGGCTGGTAATAAAGCTTCATTTCATTGTTTGTAAGCGCCTTGCGCAACATAGCGCCAAGTTTCAGATATTCAGTGGCGTTTGCGCCCATTTGTTCTGAGTAAAACTGGAAGTTGTTTTTGCCCACGGCCTTTGCGTGATACATCGCTGTATCTGCATTTTTCAGGAGTTCATCAACATCTTTGCCATCATTTGGAAAAACTGCAATCCCAATGCTCGCGGTTACATAAACTTCATACCCATTGAGGTTGAAAGCCCCATCTATATTTTGCCGGATTCTTTGCGCAACAAGACCAGCATCATCGATATGTTTGATTTCAGTTAACAGGATGGTGAATTCATCACCTCCCAGGCGTGCAACATTCTGGCTCGGAACGCCCTGCAAGGTGGTATGCGAAACTGTGTCATTGTCCCTGATCTGTTCGAGTAATCGCTGTGCGACACGCTTGATCAACAAGTCGCCAATATCATGACCGAGTGTATCGTTGATTCTTTTGAACTCATCGAGGTCTATGAATAATACGGCTCCCATGCGGTTATTACGGATGGCCAGTTTGATGGCCTGTTCAGTCTGGATTTTAAATGACTGCCGGTTGGGTAATTCAGTGAGTGAATCATAGTAGGCTAACTGACGGATGCGGTCTTCGGCCTCCTTTCGCTCGCTAATATCCCTGGCGAAAACACTATGAATTATGTTATGGCCGACAGCTGACTTGGATATGGAAAGTTCAAGTGGAAATTCACGCCCATCACTATATTTACCACTCAATTCAATCGGGTAGGAGGTTTCTTTTAAGGTATTATCGTGAAATGACTGACTGATAGATTCACCATGTTGACGAATCGAATCAGATGTAAGAATCAGAGGTATTAATAATTGACCTTCTGCCTGCTGACTTTCAATGCCAAAGATCTTTTCCGCTTTTTGGTTCCAGCTGAGAACAACGCCTTCATCATTAGTCGTGATAACCGCGTCAAAGGCGGTATTTACAACCTGTGCAAAGCGTTCCCCCTCTTCGAACAGTGCGATGGCGGATCGTTCCTCGCGGATTATGGCGACTCGTTTTACCCCGTAGATACCCAAAGATAGAAGAATGAAGGCCAGTGTGAATATCAGGGTTGTGGACAGTTTCCAGATATTGATTGCTTCGATTCCTACTGGCCTGCTAAGGGTAATCGACAGTATCTGACCGTAAGCTTCTACTTTCTGTAGCGATGTCAGCAGCTCGATTTTCTTAAACCAGACGAGCCCCTGTTCTTCAGACTGACCATTAAGTGGAAGTGTTTTTCCCTGACTATCTGTAATTGAAACAGACAGGCGTTGATTATTCAGAGAAATCCCCGAGAAAAATTTGTGAGGGTTTATTCTGATAGCCACCAGGCCGGTTAGCATATCCTGTCTTTCATGTGGTGTTGTGGGAGGATACCTGCCCAGGTAAATTGCCTTGAATACCAGGAAAAAGGGCCTGTCCGCCTCTTTCAGTTGTACTGGGCCGGAGCTGAAAATATTGCCTGTTGTTATTGCAGAGTGAATGGCTTGCGTCGCAGTTTTGGCAGTGGCGAGGTCATAGCCGATAACCTGTGCGGAGACAGGAGTTGATGGTTCGATGAAGCTAACAGGCAAGTATTCATTGAGCGCAAGGGGGCTTTGGTATTCAGAATCAAAGTTTTTCAATTTAAAGCCAACAAAACCGGTTTCGATCATGCGATCAGTATAGGACTCTATATTGCCCATTTTTACCCGGTCAGCGCGGATGATGGCATCCAGGTAAGGGTAGGCTGAAAGGATTTCCTGGGTGAAACCTCCAAACTCGGCAATATTCAGGTCATCACTTGAATGATGCAGGCCAGCGAGCGAAATCAGTACAGTTTCCAGGCTGGAAACCCGCTGGGAGATAAAGTGCTGGACCTGTGAAGCTTCTTCATTAAATTTTGCCTGAATGTCCTGAATATCTCCCCGAATTGATAGTGCAGCAACTGCAAATAACGCGAAGAGGATAAAAATGCCGATCAATAGCAGATGAAAGGTTGAAAAGACTCTTTCGTTGTCTGACTGCAAAAACATTCAGTGCTTCTCAATTTACCAGTTTGGCTTTTCTTTGAATTGATTCAGGTAGTTGAATTGAGGTTTGTTTCAATATTCCAGGATTTAGCCAGATTTCCCATTTTTTATTGGATACGATGGGAATGTCAGTTGGACTGGTACCTTTGAGTATTTCCAATGCGGCCAGTGCGGCCCATTCACCATGTTCTTCCGGGATTTTTGTCAGGCCCAGAATGCTATAGGGCATCATCCATTCATGGTTGGTGACACTCATTACCTTGGAATACTGTTTTAGCGCTTCGGTCACAGTGGTTTTATCCCAATCATTGATACCGGCATTACTTCCAACAATGATAAAATTATATTGCTGGGCGAGGTTGTAGTATTCGATCCATTCGGCAGTATTTGATGCCAGTCCGCTGTGCATTTCGATATTACGTTTGCCGGCTGCTTTAATAAAACGATCCAGGTTTTTACGTTCTGTCAGCGTATCTGCACCGATGTAAAAAGCACTGGATGGTTTTCCCTGAATGGATTTTATTTTGTCGAATAACGATGCAATGGGTGCAATTTCGACAATCCCGGTGGTGTTGGTGTATGGGAAACCATATTCATCGACACTCCAGTTAACGCCGCAGAAAACAAATGGGACAGGGTGGTCTTTAAAATGCGGTTTGATAAGGTAACGTGCTGCATTATCATCCGAGGTGATGACAACATCCGGTTGCCATTCCTCGATAAGCTTTTTAGCGTCAAGACTGACTTTTTGTTTGTAGTCTTCACTTTTGTTGCGCTTCGTATCCATATCAAACTGCCTGAGTTCACACTTGCCTTCGAGGGTGTTTTTCAGGCCTCTTTCGACACCATCAGACCAGGCATAACCCTGGTGATAAGAAGAGATATAGAGACATTTATCGGCACTTGCGCTAGCAGGCCATAACAGGAAAACAATCAGAAGCAGACTGAGACGCTGGTGGAAGGTAATCAGGTACATCATGTGCCCTCCTTTAATAATTACTTTATCCAGGTACTGCTCTAACGATAGCCTAAATAACCATGGTGTTCTAGTGGTACTCTGTGTGTCTAGTATATAAAGAATGATATGTTTTATAGACGTTTGTTATGAATCTTCCAAGTCTTCAATGATGGCTTCAACAATTTCTTCTGAATACAGGTCGCGGAAGAAGTGATCTGCACCGTCAATGATGACCAGTTTTGATTTTTTTCCATCAATCTTGCTTTGGGTTTTGGGGATCAGGTTTTTCACCGTGTTGTCTTGTGAACCGGCGAACACCGTAACAGGATAGTTGATGGCACTGAGCAGGCTGGTCGTATCCATTTTTTCTTCAGGCTGATAGTAATAAGAGACAAAGGCTTCGGCAGTGGCTTGAGTTTTTTCACAGTAAATAAAATCTATAGCTTTCATCAGTGATTTTCCCTGCCCGTCGCTGACCATTTTTTGTGCTTTTTCTACGAGAGGAGCGAGCGGTTTTTTATAACGTTTCTCGTAATTCTGATGACTATAATCATTGGTTAGAACCTGGGGTGCCAGCAGATAGACATGGCTTACCGTTTTGTCGTTGGAACTGGCCGCATAACGTGCTGTCTGGTTACCACCCCGGGAATGTCCGAGTAGCACAACATTTTCCACACCCTGTTTTTTCAGCCAGTCATGCCACAGGCCAATTTCGGTAACGGCATCGGTATGCAGGTGAGTATGAGGTGTCTGGCAATCATACATACCTTTGCGATCACTTAATCCCAGGCTCAGTGAAATCGACAGGGTGCTGATTTCCATTTCCTCGAACATGGATTGCAGGCCGGCCATGATTTCCATGTTGCCGTGAGCCAGTGTGCCATGTGTCATAAGCACCACAGGGCCAGCCGGCCAGTTGCCATCGACTTTGACAAGGTTGGCATTCAGGGCCAGGTCCTGATGTGAAATCTGAACCTGTTCAGCGATAACAGGCAGAGACAAGAAAAGGCCGGTGATCAGTATAAGGAGTTTTTTCATTGGAATGATTCCAGTGGTTATAGCAGTTGATTCTAACTTCACAGTGTAGATAATTGCCGCAAACTGGCAATAGTGAATAAAGCCATTCAGTTAGTGGAATCTACCAAATTTATAGCTGTTCGGTAATGTTAACTGTTAATTTAAGCGTTTCACCTGGCTGCAAATGACGTTTGTTCAGGCTGTTCCAGCGTTTCAGGTCTGATACGGAAACATTGAATTTATCGGCGATTCTCCATAGTGAATCACCTTTACGGATAGTGTAACGGATATTGCTGGATCGATTTGCCGGTGAACCATTAAATGCGACTACAGGTTTGCTGGCGGTTTTATTGGTCCAGAGCACCAGCTTCTGTCCGATACGTAACGGATCACTGGGAGCAATGCCATTCCAGCTGGCAATGCGTTTATGAGACAGTTTGTAGCTGCGGGCAATATCCCACAGGGTATCGCCCGGTTGCACCACATGTTCGACTTTGTTGCCTTTGCGTTTCACTGCCTGCTTGCTTTTCAGCCGCTGGGTAACGCTCAGTTTATAGGCATCGGAATTTTTGCTGGCAACCGGGATCAGCAGGTATTTTCCGGCGCGAATACGCGAATTTTTCAGTTTGTTGATATCCTGGATGATATTAACCGTTGTGTTGTGTTTCTTGGCAATCTTGCCCAGTACATCGCCGTTTTTGATCTTGTAGCGCTGCCACTCAACCAGATCCTTCGGATCAATTTGCGCCAGTTGCTGCATGAATGCCATTTTTTTCCCGACAGGAACAAGCAAACGCGCTATTTTGCCGGGTTCAGTTGCCCAGCGATTATAGGCCGGGTTGAGCTGATACAGTTGCTCAATGCTCATGCCTGCCATGTCAGCAGCCTTGGCAAGGTCAATCTGGTTATCAATGCTGATTTCTGCCAGTTGTGGCTCATTGGGAATCGGTTTTAGTGTCAGGCCAATGTCATGGGCTTCAGCAAACACCTGGCTTACGGCCAGCAGTCGGGGGACATAGGTCATGGTCTCCTTGGGCAGTTTGAGAGACCAATAGTCGGTGGGCAGCTTTTTCTTTTTGTTTTTGCGTATGGCGCGGCGCACATTGCCTGCACCGGCGTTGTACGAGGCCAGTGCCAGGTTCCAGTCACCATCAAACTGTTTAGAGAGAGATTGCAGGTAATCCAGGGCGGCACGCGTAGATGCCATCACATCACGTCGACCGTCATACCACCAGTTCTGGTGCAGGCCATACATACGTCCGGTAGAGGGAATGAATTGCCATAGTCCAGCCGCATGTCCCGGTGAATAGGCAAATGGCTGGAAAGCACTTTCCACCACGGGTAACAGCACGAGTTCCGTTGGCATATTGCGCTTTTCGGCTTCTTCGAGAATGAAATGCAGGTAAGGCTCGGCACGGTCCTGAATGCGTTTGAAATATTCGGGATGTTTTCTGTACCAGTTATATTCACGTGCAAAACGTTTGTTATAGGGTTTTTGCAAGGCATACCCTTTGAAAAGGCGGTCCCAGATATCGGAAGGTTTTGATGTTACTGGATGAACTTTCGGCCCGGCTTCTGGCCTGAGACTTTTGACGACTTCACGGGGTAGCTGAGAAGTTGAGTTTTCAACAGTTGTCAGAGTAACATTTTCTGAATTCTTTTTTTGCCAGGGCAGAGACTGACACCCTGCTAATAGCGTGGCTACAAAAAAAAATAAGAGGATGGATCGAAAAACCTGCATAATGCTTTAACTTTAGTCGTGTGGGACAGGATAAACTTCAAACTGGGTTCAACTATACGTGATAAGCCGTTCACAAACAAA
>JABDQZ010000067.1 GCA_013041975.1 Gammaproteobacteria bacterium | reverse complement strand
GACTTGGACGATTTCAAGTAACCCTGTAATGCTGCTTCAAAATCAACAATCTTGGTGACTTCAACGTCATCCAGGTAGCCTTCGTTGGCAGCGAACAGTGAAACTGCCATTTCAGCCACACTCATTGGAGAGAACTGACCCTGTTTCATCAATTCGGTCACGCGCTCACCACGCTCCAGCTGTTTACGTGTTGCTTCGTCCAGATCAGAGGCAAACTGTGAGAAGGCAGCCAGTTCGCGATACTGTGCCAGTGCCAGGCGCACACCACCACCCAGCTTTTTAATGATCTTGGTCTGTGCTGCACCACCTACACGTGATACTGACAAACCCGCATTGATCGCTGGACGGATATTAGCGTTAAACAGGTCTGACTCCAGGAAGATCTGACCATCTGTAATCGAGATGACGTTAGTGGGTACGAATGCCGACACGTCACCCGCCTGGGTTTCAATCACAGGGAAGGCAGTGAGTGAGCCTGTTTTACCTTTGACTTCACCATTGGTAAATTTTTCAACGTAGTCTGCGTTAACACGGGCAGCACGCTCAAGCAGGCGTGAATGCAGGAAGAATACATCACCCGGATAGGCTTCTCGACCCGGTGGACGACGCAGCAACAGTGATACCTGGCGGTACGCCCATGCCTGTTTGGTTAGGTCATCATAGATAATCAGTGCATCTTCGCCGCGGTCACGGAAATATTCACCCATGGTGCATCCGGAGTAGGGTGCGATGAACTGCATCGCGGCTGAATCAGCAGCAGGAGCCGCAACGATAATCGTGTGGTCCAGTGCATCATGCTCTTCCAGCTTGCGAACAATCTGTGCAATGGTAGAGTTTTTCTGGCCAACGACCACGTAGACACATTTAATACCTGTACCTTTCTGGTTAATAATGGCATCGATACCAATGGCTGACTTACCCGTCTGGCGGTCACCAATAATCAGTTCACGCTGGCCACGACCAACAGGAACCATCGCGTCAATCGCTTTCAGACCCGTCTGAACCGGCTGATCAACTGATTTACGTTCGATAACACCCGGTGCAACTTTTTCAATAGGCGACATGGTCGGATTTTCAATCGGACCTTTGCCATCCAGGGGATTACCCAGCGCGTCAACCACGCGTCCCAGCAAACCTTCGCCGGTTGGAACCTGTAGTACTTTACCGGTACATTTTACCGGGTCGCCCTCTGAGATATTCTTGTAGTCACCCAGAATAACTGCGCCCACAGAGTCTCTTTCGAGGTTCAGTGCCAGGCCGAATACATTGCCCGGAAATTCCAGCATCTCGTATGACATGGCGTCAGACAGGCCATGGATTCGGGCAATACCGTCATTCACACTTACGACTGTACCTTCGGTGTGCGATTCTGTGTCTACATCGAAACTTTCGATTTTTTTCTTGATCAGTTCACTGATTTCAGATGGATTGAGTTGCATGTCGGCTTCTCGTTTAGATACCTAATTCATTAGCCAGCTTACCCAGCTGACCCTTTATGGAACCATCGATGACGGTGTCACCGGCCTTGATACGAACACCGCCGATCAGGGTTTTATCGGTTATATTGCTGATGTTGACTTCCCTGTCGAATTTCTTCTTGAGGGCATCGGCTATTACCTTTTCCTGGGCGGGTTTCATTTCAAAGGCTGAAGTAATCACTACATCGATAGCGCCTTCGCTTTGATTTTTTAACGCTTCAAACCGGGCGGCGATTTCCGGCAGTACCGGTACACGCTTGTTTCTGACAAGTAATTTCAGCATATTCTGGCACTGATCATTAATACGACCACCACCAATATCCAGCAGAATTTCTGTCAGTTTGTTTGCGTCGACTGACGGGTTGCCGATGATGGAAGACATGGCTTCATCAGCGACCACGGTCGACATCAAGCCCAGCATTTCTGACCACAGATCCAGATTACCTGTTTCACTGGCGAGTGAAAAAACAGCTTCTGCATAGGGTCTGGCGATTGAGCTGAGTTCTGTTGCCATAATCAGATCTGTCCGGCTACGTTTTCAACAACGTCTTTGTGAGCGTCTGCGTTGATCTCTTTCTGCAGAATCTTCTCTGCACCGGAAACCACCAGGATAGCCACTTTTTCACGCAGTGCTTCACGTGAGCGGTTAAGTTCCTGTTCGATCTCAGCTTGTGCTGCCGTCAGAATACGGTCACCCTCAGCTTTCGCATCATGCTTGGCTTCATCAACAATCTCGTTGGCACGTTTGTGTGCCTGGTTGATAATTTCAGCCGCCTGTTGCTTGGCTTCGTGTAACGCTTCTTTCGCTCTTTCCTGGGCCAGTTGCTGTTCGTGCTGGCCACGTTCGGCTGCTGCAAGTCCATCAGCGATTTCCTTGCGGCGAGCTTCCAGTGCACCCATGATTGGGGTCCAGACGTATTTCATGGTAAACCATACAAACACCACGAAAGTTACTAGCTGACCTATTAATGTCAGATTGATGTTCATCCCGAAACCTCGGTATTAAAGCGTCTTAAAACTTCGTTGCGCAAACCAGTGATTAACCGGCAACTGCGAACAGTACATACATGGCCAGACCAACGGCAATCATTGGTACCGCGTCAACAAGGCCCATGACGATGAAGAACTGAGTTCTCAGCATTGGAATGAGTTCTGGCTGACGAGCTGCGCCTTCCAGAAAGCGGCCGCCCAGTACGCCGATACCTACTGCAGCCCCCAGGGCACCCAAGCCCATCATAATCGCGCCAGCTATATACAGCAGTGCTTGTTCCATTATGGTCTCCCGTTATTATCAGATGTTTAAAAAATTAATAAAAAATCAGTGTTCGTGATGCGCCATATCCAGATAGACGATAGTCAGCGTCATGAAGATGAATGCCTGCAAGGTAATAATCAGGATGTGGAATATCGCCCATCCCAGTTGCAGAACACCACCAAACAGTCCAAGTACAACGCCAGCGCTATACATAATAGCTATCAGGATAAAGATCATTTCACCTGCATACATGTTGCCGAACAGACGCAGTGCCAGTGAAATTGGCTTGGCGATCAGGCTGACAAACTCGAGCAGGAAGTTAATTGGGATGAATATGGCATTGACTACAGGATTCTTGGAAGAAAATGGTTGTAATGTCAGTTCACCGACAAAGCCGCCAATACCTTTGATCTTAATACTGTAATAAAGTACCAGCATAAATACGCCGATCGCCATTCCGAATGTTGCGTTTGGATCAGTCGTTGGTACAACTTTCATATAAACATGATGCGGATCTGCTCCAAAGAACATTTCGGCACCTTTAGCTGTTAGCCAGGGTATCAGGTCAACTGGAACGAGGTCCATGGCGTTCATCAAGAAAATCCATATAAATATGGTCAACGCCAGCGGAGCAACCAGATCATTACGGGCGGAGAAAGAACCGCGTACGCTGGTATCAATAAACTC
>JABDQZ010000052.1 GCA_013041975.1 Gammaproteobacteria bacterium | reverse complement strand
GTATTTGAGGATGGCGCTATCGTAGAACAGGGTCATCATGATGAATTAATTGAACAAAAAGGGCTTTATGCTTCACTTTACGAAAAAGCCTGAATGATAATAGTATTGGAGAATCATCATGCCGGCCTATCTCCTTGGGCAAATAGCTGTTCACAATGAATCGCTCTGGCAGGAGTACTTAGCTGGAGTGGCACGGTCACTGGAACCCTTTGAGGCCCATGTCCTTTTTCGAGGAAAAAAAGTGGCAGATCTCGCTGGAAATAATCCCCGGGAGCTGGCGGTCGTTATAGAATTCAAAGATCAGCTCGACCTGAACAACTGGTTCAACTCGGACCTTTATCAATCCATTATTTCAACACGCGATGCCGCAGCTGATGTTGTTATTACCTCTTACAACACTTGAAGGAATAGCTAATGCCAGATCTACCCATGCAATACCAGACCTCCTATGAATGGCAAGGACAGGCGTCCGAAGGCAACATCAAAGTTGAGTCGCGCCATGCATTTCCAGTTGGCACACCACATGACACTGACCGTTTTTGCCCCGAACATCTGCTGGTGGCAACGGCAGAAACCTGTCTTGCAAATTATGTGCTGCTGATTGCCAAACTTTCCAGGCTGAACATCATTAGCTATGAATCCACGGCAGAAGGAGAGCTGGAGCAGACTGAAGACCGAAAATTCCGTTTCAAACGGATTGTGATAAGGCCAATAATCACAGTTGATGACACCGATGACTCTCTGGCTAATAAAGTGGTTGAGAAGTCACATGATGCGTGTTTGATCGCGCGTTCGATGAATTTTCCAGTGGATATTGAGATGACAATTATTGTGGAAGAGTGATCGATACCACAAAAAAAACCGGAGCTAATGCTCCGGTTTTTTATTTTAGTTGCTGAAAGTATCAGCTGAAGATCAGGCTTCCTCTGTTTCGGAAGCTTCATCTTCTGCAATAGCTTTCATGCTCAGACGGATACGACCCTGACGGTCAATTTCCAGCACTTTCACACGAACCACGTCACCTTCAGACAATTTGTCACTGACTTTCTCAACACGCTCTTCGCAAATCTGAGAAATGTGAACCAGGCCATCTTTGCCAGGCAGAATGGTTACGAAAGCACCAAAGTCCATCAGCTTGGCAACCTTGCCTTCATAGATAGTGCCAACCTCAACTTCAGCTGTAATCAGTTCAACACGCTTGCGTGCTTCATCACCGGCTAACTTGTCGACAGAGAAGATCTTGACGACACCACTGTCATCCAGATCAACCGTTGCACCGGTTTCTTCAGTGATTGAACGGATGGTTGCACCACCTTTACCAATTACATCACGGATTTTGTCCGGGTTGATCCTGAAGGTCATGATGCGAGGCGCATGTTCGGACATCTCTTCGCGATGAGATTCAATAGCCTTGTTCATTTCACCCAGGATAAACAGGCGTCCATCTTTTGCCTGCGCCAGTGCGATTTCCATAATCTCCTTGGTGATGCCGTTAATCTTGATATCCATCTGCAGCGCGTTAATGCCATCAGCGGTACCGGCAACTTTGAAGTCCATATCACCCAGATGATCTTCGTCACCCAGGATATCAGTCAGAACGGCAAAATCTTCGCCTTCCTTGATCAGGCCCATGGCAACACCGGCAACGGGCGCCTTGATAGGCACACCGGCATCCATCAATGACAGACTGGTACCACACACAGAAGCCATGGAAGATGAACCGTTAGATTCGGTGATTTCAGAAACCACGCGAACCGAGTATGGGAAATCGTCCAGAGTCGGCATACAGGCGAGGACACCGCGTTTTGCCAGACGGCCATGACCAATTTCACGACGCTTCGGGCTACCAACACGACCGATCTCACCAACACTGAATGGAGGGAAGTTGTAGTGCAGCATGAACGGGTCTTTGAAGGAACCATCCAGTGCATCAATAATCTGCGCATCACGTTCGGTACCAAGCGTGGTTACAACAATTGCCTGAGTTTCACCACGGGTGAACAATGCAGAACCGTGTGTTCTAGGCAGCACACCGGTGCGAACATTGATTGGACGAACTGTTTTAACATCACGACCATCAATACGTGGCTCTCCAGCCAGAATGCGGCCACGAACTGTGGTTTTCTTGATCTTGTCAATGGCACCTTTGACATCATCAGTTGACCACTGAGGCTCGTCAACATCGCAAAGTTCTGCAACAACACGTGCTTTAACTTCATCAATTTTGGCGTAACGATCCATTTTGTCAGCAATTGAATAAGCGGTGACCATATCATCACCAACTGCTGCTTTTACAGCATCATGCAATGCGGTATCAACTTCAGGCTCGGTGTAAGGTATTGGAGCCTTGTTAACTTCGGCAGCCAGTTCCTTAATAGCATTAATGGCAACCTGTTGGTGTTCATGACCGAACAGTACAGCACCCAGCATTTCTTCTTCAGTCAGGCCATTGGCTTCTGATTCAACCATCAGTACGGCGTCGGCTGTACCGGAAACAATCAGATCCAGATCGCTGTCTTCGTTGAGACCGGTTTTAGTCTGGTTAAGCAGGTATTTACCATCCTTGAAACCTACACGTGCTGCACCTACAGGACCATCAAACGGCATACCTGAAATAGACAACGCCGCTGAAACACCAATCAATGAAGGGATTTCAGGGTCCACTTCCGGATTTAATGACATGACTGTACAGATGACTTGCGTTTCGTTGGTATAGCCCTTTGGAAACAGCGGTCTGATAGGACGGTCGATGAGACGAGCCGTCAGAATTTCTTTTTCAGAAGGACGACCTTCACGACGGAAGAAACCACCGGGAATTTTGCCTGCGGCATAGGTTTTTTCCTGGTAGTCAACTGTTAGCGGGAAGAAGTCTCTGCCCTCAACACTCTCTTTGGAAGTGACAACAGTTACCTGCACAACAGTGCCATCCATATCGATCATGATGGCGCCATCAGCCTGGCGTGCTATTTCACCCGTTTCAATCGTGACCTTGTTGTCGCCAAATTGAAATTCTTTTCTTATCAGACTCACGAATATCTCCTCATTTATTCCTGTTTTCTACGACAACTAGCGGCGTAATCCCAGTTTTTCGATCAGGTCACGGTAACGCTCAACGTCTTTGCCTTTCAGGTAGTCGAGCAATTTACGGCGTGAGTTAACCAGTCGGATAAGGCCCTGGCGGGAATGATGATCTTTTTTGTGTTCTTTGAAATGTTCTGTCAGTTCAACGATACGCGCGGTCATCAGGGCAATCTGCACTTCTGGTGAACCAGTATCTGTTTCACTGCGACGATTTTCTTCGACAATTTTTTGCTTGTCTGCGGCACTCATTGTCATGTTGTTTCTCCTTAAAGAAAAGTGTTAAAACCGGAAATACCCGACAATGAGTTCAGGCATTTCCACTGGCTTTTGCGTCACGACCTTTACAGGTTTCGCAAAAGGTCGCGCATTGTCTCGTAAAATCGTTGAGATGTCAGTAATTATTTCCTCATCAAGAGGTCAACATCAGCCGTTTTGGTGCTACCTTGCCATCAGACTGGATGACCCCAACCCCCAAGAAACCATTTTTTTCATCATAAAGACGAACCATGCCGTTGGCAGGTGCTTTGGGCACCATAACGGCCTGCCCCTGGCGAACGTAGTAGGACATATCCGCAGAAAGATGCACATCCTCCCAATCAGGCAGGGCGCTGTCGATTGGCATCAGCAGTGGATCGAGCCCGGAAAAGCCTTGCCCCGCTGCTGACTCTAGCTTTGCCATAGAGACAGGCTCGGCATCAAAAATCCCCACCGCGGTGCGGCGTAACTCAGTAACATGCGCGCCACAACCCAGTTTTTCACCAATATCCTCTGCCAGTGTTCTGACATAAGTTCCCTTGGAACAATGCACATCCAGCTCAAAAAAAGGTAAATCGACAGAGATCAGCTCAAGACTGAAAATGGTAATTTCACGTGGCTTACGCTCAACCTCAATACCCTCGCGAGCCAGCTTGTACAACCTTTCGCCATTATGTTTCAAAGCAGAATACATTGGTGGCAACTGCTGCTGCACACCAATAAATTCGGGCAGAATCATGGAGATCGCGGTCTCTGAAATGGAATCAATCGGTGCTGTGGCAATCACTTCACCTTCGGCATCCGCTGTAGTGGTTTTTTCGCCCAGCTTAATCTGAACCCGGTATTTCTTGTCTGCATCCAGCAGAAAACCGGAAACCTTGGTTGCTTCACCTAGACAAACCGGCAGTACACCTGTAGCCAGAGGATCAAGACTGCCAGTATGACCGGCCTTTTGTGCCTTGTAGAGGTTTTTGACCTGTTGCAAAGCCTTGTTGGAAGAAATCCCTCTAGGCTTATCGAGCAACAAAATCCCGCTGACCGGGCGGCCAGTTTTTTTACGACGCCTGCCCATTAGTGTTTTTCTTCGTCCTGGCGGACTACATTCTCAATCAGGGATTGCAGTTTTGAGCCTTCTTCGATGGAATCGTCATAAACAAAGTTTAATACCGGCACATTGCGTAACTGCACCGCTTTACCCAGTGCATGCC
>JABDQZ010000058.1 GCA_013041975.1 Gammaproteobacteria bacterium | reverse complement strand
TCCTTGTACGCTTCCATGCCACATCCCTGTGACATGAGACTTTCGGAAAGGACAAGCGGAAACTGCCAGTCAATAATCCTGGTTTTGAACAGAATCCTCATTTGAAAAACTGAACAATATGTTTTTTGCATGAGCAAGTGGGTATTTGGGAGAAAAAGTCGCTAAAATGCATAAATATGCCTGGATTATCGCTGTACTTGTGCTTTTTGTGACCGGTTTCCTGTTTCAGAAACTTCCTATATTGCAAACTTCTTCCGAAGCCGAAGTGATTGCGTCAGAGTGTGACTTGAGGCAGGGGCCCTGTGAAATCCAGTTGGGTGAATACGGTGGCGTTTTTTCGATCCTTCCCAACGATTTTCAGGTCTTGCAACCATTACAACTAGAATTAAAATCTCAAACTGAAGCGGTTAGTAAACTCGATCAGGTGAGTGTTGAATTCGAAGGAATCAATATGGATATGGGCTATAACCGGGTGTTTCTTGAGGAACAGGATTCACAAACTTATCATGCAAAAGCCATGCTGCCTTCCTGCACGGCGGATACGATGTTCTGGCTTATCCATTTGATTATCAATGATTCTTCCGGGGTAACCGATTTCCAGTTTCGCCTGCAAACGAAAAACCCCTGATCATGACGATCCTGTTTAAAATATAAGAATTTGCTGAACTATAGCTATTTCCTTGTTTTTCTGGTATAAATTCGCGTCAAATTTGTCGGCTTTCAGGGCAAACCTTAAGGAACTGGTGCAGAAAACCGGCATTTCCACGAATAGACTGGAAATGTGATTTCTTTACTATCCAATTGCCCTGTTATCAGGAATAAGTTTTATTAATTTGTCTAATTGATTGGAGTTTCTCATGAAAAAAGTAATTCTTTCTGTTGCTGGTATCGCACTGGCTGCTTCTATGGGTTCTGCTGTTGCTGGTGATATAGCCGCAGGTCAAGCCAAATCTGCTACCTGCATCGCCTGTCATGGTGCTAATGGTGTTACCAATGCTACTTTTGCTGGAATGGGTTATCCAAACCTGGCAGGCCAGAATGCAAAATACATCGAAGCTCAGCTGAAAGCTTTCAAAGCTGGTCAGCGTACTGGCGGTATGTCTGCAGTGATGGCTCCTATGGCTGCCCCTCTGACCGATGCAGACATTGCTAACCTGGCTGCTTACTACGAAAGCCTGAAATAATACGGCTATCAATACTGGCTGAATCAGGGAGCCGTCAAATGTCGGCTCCCTTTTTACTTAAAGACTCATTTTTAAGGTTGTAGATGATGAAAAAGTTAGTTGTTGGAATTTCAATGCTGGTAGCAGCAATGTCTGGTTCGGTTTTAGCGGCTGATATCGCTGCCGGGAAAACCACCGCAACTACTGTTTGTGTTGCCTGTCATGGTGCTGATGGAAACAGTGCAATTGTAACTTACCCAAGTCTGGCAGGGCAGAATGCTTCATATATCGCCAAACAACTGGCTGATTTCAAATCCCAGGCCAGAAAGGATCCCGTCATGCTGGGCATGGTTGCTGCTCTTTCTGAAGATGATATGAAAAATGTTGCGGCTTTCTATGAGTCACAGACCCCGAAAGGTGGCAAGGCTGCTGCTGACAAGGTTGAACTGGGCGAAAGAATCTACCGTGGCGGTATCGCTGAAAAAGGTGTTGCAGCCTGCACAGCCTGTCATGGTCCTACCGGCGCTGGTATTTCCACTTCAGGCTATCCTGCCGTAAGTGGGCAGCATTCAGCCTATGTTGAATCCCAGCTGCAGAAGTTTGCAGAAGGTTCTCGTAACAACGATCCTAACCGTATGATGCGAGATATTGCTGGCAAACTGTCTAAAGACGAGATGGCGGCAGTTGCCTCCTATATGCAGGGCTTGAGTAAATAATCACACCTGTTATTTTGCTTAAAAAAGGCGTTACCGAAAGGTAACGCCTTTTTTATTTGGCTTTTTTTGCTAATAATCTATTTGATGACCTTACTGGAACTCTACAATACCTGCCGAAAACGCTTTCCTGAACTTGTTCACAAGGTGGATGAAGAGCACAAGCGTTTATGGGGAAGTGTGGGTGAGGAATTTGCCTATTCCTGGTTCGAGACGCTGGCTCATACTTTGAACCACGCACTGAATCATGGTGTAGATCACGTAGAACTCCCAATAATTAAAAAAAATATTGAAGAAACCTATCTGACCGGGGATGAAGAAGTTAAAAACTGCATAGACGTGGGTTTTACCGAAAGTCTGTTCTGGCAGGTGCCCCCGACAAAGGCGGCCAGGTACTGGCTGTTGTTACCTAATACCCTGAAAGATCTATATATTGATTTTCATGATACAAAGCCTGCCTGATCCACTGACACATTTGACAACAGGATAAAACATGCCACTTGATGAACCTGTAACACGTGAATGTCTCCATAGCCGAAGTATCATTTGCAATGGCTATCTGCGTAGCGATGGCTTATGGGATATTGAAGCACGACTCGTCGATACCAAAACCTATGATTTTTCTAACCAGGATCGTGGCGGGCATATCAAGGCAGGTGAGGCACTGCATGATTTGAGTTTGCGTGTGACATTAGATAGCAACATGGTCATCCAGCATGCAGAGTCTGTTTCAGATGAAACCCCCTACAATTACTGTAAGCAGGCGGGGCAAAACATCGCTTCGCTTACCGGACTGCAAATCGCACCGGGATGGATGCGCAAGGTACGTCAACGTATTGGAGGCAAACATGGCTGCACCCATTTGACTGAGCTGTTGAAAACCATTGCAACAACCGCATTTCAGACCATGAGCTATGAAAGGCGCAAAAATCAGGATAAGGAAACCAGTCCCCGCTTACTGGATACCTGTATGTCTTATGCCAGTGATAGTCCAGTTATTAAAAGGGACTGGCCAGATGTTTATAGCGGGGATAAATCAACTTAGCAGGATAAAGGCCAGATGAAAGGATTTGATGGCCGTCATTGTGCGGTGGCACGGTTTCTGCTGAGATAATTGATTCTGAATTTTATTGTGTTCAATATCCGAACACTTGTTAAAGACATGAGTGAAAGCGATTCATTAAAAGTCCTTGTGGTTGATGAGAATAGAGGGCGCTCAGCCATTCTCAAGCAAGCCATTGAAGATGCTGGTCACCAGGTGGTGACAACGCTCAACAGTGGCAGTGTTCTCAGTAGCAAGGTGATGGAATTGTCACCAGACGTCATCATTATTGACCTGGAATCACCCGATCGTGACACCCTGGAACAGATGCATCTGATTTCCCGCGACAATCCCAAGCCAGTGGTCATGTTTTCCGATGACAACAAGCCTGAAAGTATTAAAGAGGCTATTGAGTCAGGGGTTAGTGCCTATGTCATTGATGGATTGAATGACAAACGCATCAGTTCGTTGATGGATGTGGCTATCGCACGTTTTCGTGAATACCAGGCGTTGAAAGATGAACTGACCAAGGCAAAAAATACACTGGAAGAGCGTAAGCTGATTGACAGGGCCAAGGGTATTATCATGAAGCATAAACAGTGTGATGAACAACAGGCTTATCAATTATTACGTCAATCAGCCATGCAGAATAACCAGCGTATGGTTGAGGTCGCCCGGAACCTGATCGCTTCGGTTGATCTGCTCGGATAATGCACCAGTGATGTGCGCAATCTATGTGCACTGCACCAAATTCTCACCCCAACGATGAGTTGAAGTTTCTCATGCATCTCTAGTGGAATGTTCTAACTTGCTGATATTAATGGTGATCTAATCGGGATTGTATTTTTGGCACGCTAACTGCTGTTATTAAAACAACAAGGTTCAACGGCGAACCGGATTTAACCCGACTGTTTGATCAATGGTGATCTGACAGTCCAAAGAAATTTATTGCTGACAATACCGCAGTTTGGGTTGTCAGCCGGACAAAGGCGTCCATCCCTGGTTTTGTACCAGTGTGATGTGACGCCTTTTTTATTGAGCGAATTTTTTATAGCAGTAAGGAAATATTCATGAAATCGATCAACCCATCAAGACGCAGTTTTATCAGGAAAACTTTGCGTACGCTGATCAGTGCCAGTTTTGCAGGTGCTTTGACACTCGGCAGTTCAACGGCCATGGCCGAGCTTGGAGACCCTGAAAAAGAGGACCTCAAATTTGGATTTATCAAGCTGACTGATATGGCGCCATTGGCAATTGCCTATGAAAAAGGCTACTTCGAAGACGAAGGTCTGTACGTCACGCTTGAAGCCCAGGCAAACTGGAAAGTATTGCTTGACCGTGTCATCGATGGACAGTTGGATGGTGCCCATATGCTTGCGGGGCAGCCACTGGCAGCAACCATTGGTTTTGGTACCAAGGCACATATCGTTACGCCATTCTCAATGGACTTGAACGGCAATGGTATTACCGTTTCCAACGAAGTGTGGGCAGAAATGAAACCACACCTGCCTAAACAGGCTGATGGAAAACCGGTTCACCCTATCAAGGCGGAGTATCTGAAACTGGTTGTTGATAAATACAAGGATGAAGGCAAGCCGTTCAAGATGGGTATGGTATTCCCGGTATCAACTCATAACTATGAACTACGCTACTGGCTGGCATCGGGAGATATTCACCCTGGATACTATGCACCACACAAAGGTGACATCGCCGGAACCATTGATGCCGATGCATTACTCTCTGTAACCCCGCCACCGCAGATGCCTGCAACCCTGGAAGCTGGAACTATTTACGGTTACTGCGTGGGTGAACCATGGAACCAGCAGGCCGTTTTCAAAGGTATTGGTGTACCGGTTATTACCGACTACGAAATCTGGAAAGACAATCCGGAAAAAGTATTCGGTATGACTAAAGAGTTTACCGAAAAAAACCCCAACACCACCATACGTGTAGTAAAAGCAATGATCCGTGCTGCCAAGTGGCTGGATGCTGACAATAACGCCAACCGCCCGCAAGCCGTTAAATACCTGTCCCAGTCAAACTATGTGGGTGCCGATTATGATGTGATCGCAAACTCCATGACCGGTACTTTTGAGTATGAAAAAGGTGATAAGCGAGAAGTCCCCGATTTTAACGTGTTCTTCCGTTACAACGCGACTTACCCTTACTACTCTGATGCAGTCTGGTACCTGACGCAGATGCGTCGCTGGGGACAGATTGCCGAGCCAAAAGAAGACAGCTGGTTCGATAAGGTTGCTAAATCCGTTTACAAGCCTGAAATCTACAAAAAGGCTGCTCTTGAACTGATTGCAGAGGGTCATGCAACAGCGGATGAGTTTCCTGACTTTGACAAGGAAACCGGTTACAAGCCACCACAGCCTGATTTTATCGACAACATTACTTACGATGGCAGCAAGCCAAACGAGTACCTGTCGAAATTTAAAATCGGTCTGAAAGGGGCAGACAAACTGTAACAACCTGTCTCATCCCCGCAGCGGCGGGGGTGAGATAGCAACCAGAGGTATCTATCATGGCAAACCCGATTACATCATCCAAAACCATCGAATCTGCGACGACTGACAAAGTGTTTGGCTACCTGTCAGGAGAGGGTTTAACCCGATCATTCAGCAAGTTCGCCAGAAATATTGTTGTACCTGTCTTTGCACTTTTTGTCTTTCTCATGTTGTGGGATTCAGGTGCTAAACAGGTGCAGACTTCACTTGGCGCATTACCAGGTCCTGATGCGGTTTGGATACAAACCCAGGCCCTATATGACGAACACAATGCAGAACGAGACAAGGAAGCGGCCTTCTATGAGCGCCTGCAAAAACGTGTCGATAAAGCGGAAGCGGCAGGAAAACCTCAGGAAAAAATCGACAAGATAAAAAATCGTCAATACACCGGACCGGAAACTTTCTTTGACCAGGTTATTACTAGCCTGGTTACTGTGATGACGGGTTTTATATTGGCCTCCCTGATTGCAATTCCACTGGGAATCATTATTGGCATGAGCCAGACACTCTACCAGGCATTCAATCCAATCATTCAGTTATTCAAACCGGTGTCTCCGCTGGCATGGCTTCCACTGGTCACCATGGTGGTTTCTGCAGTCTATGTAACGAACGATCCGATGTTTTCAAAGTCGTACCTGACGTCAGCTATTACGGTAACGCTGTGTTGTTTGTGGCCCACCATTATCAATACTGCAGTGGGTGTATCTGGTGTCAGTAAAGACCTGATCAATGTCAGTAAAGTATTGCGTCTGAGCTGGTTTACCAAGACTTCAAAAATTGTCATTCCCTCTTCAATTCCTATGATCTTCACCGGTCTGCGCCTGAGCCTGGGTATTGGCTGGATGGTACTGATCGCCGCTGAAATGCTGGCACAGAATCCTGGCCTCGGTAAATTCGTCTGGGATGAGTTTCAGAATGGAAGCTCCAATTCCCTGGCACGTATTATGGTCGCTGTGCTGGCCATTGGTTTTGTCGGCTTCATTCTGGATCGCGCCATGCTGATGTTGCAACGCTCGGTGAACTGGGACAAGAACGCGATACTGAGATAGACAGAGGAATTTATCATGAAAAGTTATTTAGAAATTGATCATGTCGGTATCACGTTTCCTACCGATAACGGCCCGCTAACGGTGCTGGAAGATGTCCATCTCAGTGTCAATGAAGGTGAATTTATATCGCTTATTGGCCATTCGGGTTGTGGTAAATCAACGGTACTGAATATTGTTGCCGGTCTTTTACAGTCAACCAACGGCGGCGTCGTTCTGGAAAACAAAGAAGTTACCGACCCAGGCCCCGACCGGGCGGTTGTTTTTCAGAATCACTCGCTGCTGCCATGGTTAAGCGTATATGACAATGTGAAACTGGCAGTTGACCAGGTGTTCAAGAAAAGTAAATCAAAAGCAGAGCGAGATGAATGGGTGCGTCATAATCTTGAACTGGTACATATGTCACACGCCCTCAATCGTAAACCGGATGAAATATCCGGTGGTATGAAACAACGTGTCGGTATCGCGCGTGCTCTGGCCATGGAACCCAAGGTGCTGTTGATGGATGAGCCGTTCGGTGCACTGGATTCATTGACACGTACTCACATGCAGGATTCCTTGATGGAAATACAGGCAACGCTTAACAACACCGTCATCATGATTACTCATGATGTGGACGAGGCCGTATTACTGTCTGACCGCATTATCATGATGACGAATGGGCCTAACGCCACCATTGGTGAAATTCTTGAAGTTGATCTGGAAAGGCCTCGTGATCGACTGGGGCTGGCTGAAGATCCCCATTACAACCATTATCGTGCCGAGGTGGTGAAGTTCCTTCATGAAAGACATCAACACGGTGAGGCGCAACCTCAAGCTGCAAAGACCCAAGAGCAGGTAGGTGATCCTGAAGAAACCCCGCCATTAAGCCTGGTGTCAGGTGGATAAAAAATGTCTGTCAAGGATCCGATAACCCTTTCCCTGGAAAAAGTCAGTCTGAATATTGGCTTTATACCGCTGACGGATTGCGCTCCGCTGGTAGTAGCCAAAGAAAAAGGACTGTTTGAAAAATATGGCCTGGAAGTGACGCTTTCCAAGGAAACCTCGTGGGCCAATATCAGGGATAAGCTGGCGTTGGGTATCCTGGATGCTGCCCAGATGCTCGCACCGATGCCGCTGGCAATGACCCTGGGGCTTGGCGCAATTAAAAAGCCAGTCCTTACTGCCTTTTCACTGGGTCTCAATGGTAATGCCATCACGGTATCCAACTCGCTTTTTGCAAGGATGAATCAAGCTGCACCAGAGCAAATGCAAAAGCGGGCGTATAACGTCAAGGCACTCAAGGCTGTCGTTGAGCAGAACAACAGGGAAGGCAATGAGCTGCTGACATTCGCGGTGGTCTATCCGTTTTCTTCGCATAGTTATGAATTGCGTTACTGGATGGCATCGGCCGGTATCGATCCTGATGTTGATATCAACCTGGTGGTTGTACCTCCGCCACAAATGCCGGGCCAGCTGGAAAATGGAGATATAGACGGTTATTGCGTGGGTGAGCCCTGGAATTCGATTGCGGTGCAGTCTGGTATCGGGCATACGCTGATTACCAAGTACGAAATCTGGAACAACAGTCCAGAGAAGGTGCTGGGTGTCAGCGAAGAATGGGCAACCCAGTATCCCAATACTCACAAGGCATTATTGAAAGCCCTGCTTGAAGCCAGTATGTGGGTAGACCAGTCAGAGCACAGAATCGAAACAGCATCAATATTATCGCGTGGAATCTATGTGAATGCGCCCGAGCATGTAGTACGCATGTCAATGAGCAGCATGTACCAGTATTCCGGTGACAAGCTGGCAGAAGCCATGCCGGATTTTAATGTGTTCCATCGCTATGCCGCCAATTTTCCATGGCGTTCACATGCAGAATGGCTGCTGTTGCAAATGATGCGCTGGGGTCATATTCATGAAGCGATTGACTACCGAAAAATCGCAGAACAGGTTTACAGGCCGGATATTTTTTCATCAGTTGCCAGGGAGCTTGGCATTACTGCTCCTGCTGGTGATCACAAGATGGAAGGCATAGCTGCAGATGAGTATCTGGAAAGGGGTTTGAGCCTTGGACCGAATCTGTTTTTCGATGGCACCATCTTCAATCCGGATAAACCCGCTGATTATCTGCAGCAGTTTGAAATTAGTCATACATCTGAACCAGTCGAGCAACTGGTCAAACAAATACAGCAGCATGAACTGAAAGCTGCGGCTGAAAAGACATCCTGAGAGGTTAATTATGTCGAAAGAAAAACTTGTAGTGATTGGTAACGGCATGGCTGGTATCAGAACCCTGGAAGAGCTTTTTAAACTGACAACTGAGCAATACGAGATCACGGTCATTGGTGCTGAACCACACCCCAATTACAACCGCATTATGCTTTCTCCCGTACTGGCTGGCGAGAAACAGTTGGAAGATATCATTCTGAACGACCGTGACTGGTACGAGGAAAATGGGATTAATCTGCTAACGGGTGACCCGGTGGTTAAAATTGATCGTGCCCGTCAGCAGCTAACAACAGAAAAGGATGAAGTGCTGGAATATGACAGGCTGTTGCTTGCTACCGGCTCTAACCCATTCATTATTCCCGTGCCCGGACATGATAAAGAGGGTGTCATTGGTTTTCGTGATATTGCCGATGTTGAAACCATGCTGGCAGCTGCCAGCAACTACAAAAAGGCAGTTGTTATCGGTGGTGGTCTGCTGGGGCTTGAGGCGGCAAATGGCCTGATAAAGAAAGGCATGGATGTCACCGTTGTTCATTTGCTGGATACCCTGATGGAACGTCAGCTCGATAAGCCGGCTGCCAACCTGCTTAAAGCAACGCTGGAAGAGCAGGGGATGAAATTCATGATGGAAGCCCAGACAGCAGAAATTCTTGGTGATGAGCGGGTTAACGGAATACGTTTTGCTGATGGCAGTGAAATTGAAACCGACCTGGTAGTTATGGCTGTCGGTATTCGCCCGAACATTGCATTGGCTCAGGAGTCAGGTATTCATTGTGAAAATGGCATCGTGGTCAATGACACGATGCAGAGTTATGACCCGAAGATTTATTCAGTTGGTGAATGCGTACAGCACAGAAATATCTGCTACGGACTGGTTGCGCCTTTATGGGAACAGGCCAAGGTGGCTGCTAATCATCTTGCCAATATCGGTATAGGTCGGTACGAAGGCTCAGTAACCTCAACCAAGCTTAAGGTAACCGGTATTGACTTGTTCTCGGCCGGAGAATTCCATGAGCAGGAAGGCGATGAGACACTGGTGCTGCGTGATCCAGCTATGGGGGTCTACAAAAAGCTTGTGGTACGAGATAACCAGATCAAGGGTGCTGTCATGTATGGCGATACGCTTGATGGTACCTGGTATTTCCAGTTACTGCGTGACGGCACAGATATCTCGGCTTTTAGAAACACGATATTGTTTGGCCAACATGATCTTGGTGATGCCGGTCATGGTGATGAAACGCGTATTGCCGCATTGAGTAATGATGCAGAGATTTGTGGTTGTAATGGTGTCTGCAAGGGCGATATTGTTGATTCCATTGTCAAGAAGGGTCTGTTTACGCTGGATGATGTGCGTGCTCATACCAAGGCATCCAGTTCATGTGGTTCCTGTACCGGGCTGGTTGAATCGATTCTGGCCAGCACTGTAGGCGAAGGTTATTCAGCCACGCCCAGTAAAAAGCCCATGTGTGGCTGTACTGAACACAGTCATGATGAAGTTATTGGAGCCATCAGGCAGCAGAAGCTCAAATCAATGGATGCGGTGCGTGACTTTCTCGAATGGAAAACACCCGATGGTTGTGCTGCCTGTCGCCCGGCATTGAATTACTATCTGTTGGCTAACTGGCCTGAAGAATACCAGGATGATGCCCAGTCGCGCTTTATCAACGAACGTGCGCATGGCAATATCCAGAAAGACGGTACCTACTCGGTGGTGCCGCGTATGTTTGGTGGCTTGTGTACGGCCAATGACCTGCGTGCCATTGCTGATGTGTCTGACAAGTACAACGTACCTGAAATGAAAGTGACCGGTGGTCAACGCATTGACCTGTTTGGTATTAAGAAAGAAGACCTGCCGGCGATGTGGAAGGATTTGTCAGAAGCAGGTTTTGTTTCAGGTCATGCTTATGGCAAGGCCATGCGTACGGTGAAAACCTGTGCCGGAAAAACCTGGTGTCGTTTCGGAACCCAGAATTCAACGGGTCTTGGCGTCAAACTCGAAGAATTGACCTGGGGTTCCTGGATGCCTCATAAGTTCAAGTTGGCCGTGTCAGGTTGCCCACGCAACTGCGCTGAAGCTACCATCAAGGATTTCGGTGTGGTCTGTGTCGATTCCGGTTACGAGCTCCATATTGGCGGTAACGGTGGTATCAAGGTGCGAGTCACAGACCTGTTATGCAAGGTTGACACTGAAGAAGAGGTGCTTGAGTACTGTGGGGCATTTATCCAGAAATACCGTGAAGAAGCCCATTACCTTGAGCGAACGGCTCCCTGGGTAGAGCGTGTGGGCCTGCAAACAATCAAGGATGTGTTGCTGGATGATGCAGAAATGCGAAAATCCCTTTATGACAGGTTCAAGCTATCACAGCAGTATGCACAGATCGATCCGTGGAAAGCGCGTGCTGAAGGTGAACAGGGACACGAATTCAAGAATATACAGATCTCCGCAGCCTGATTGCTGTGCCGGTGATTGAGAAGTATCAGGAGTAGAAAAATGAGTAACTGGACACCAATAATTACCCTGGAAGAAATTCCCCAGCTTGGCAGTCGTGTGATAACCACAGATACCATGAACGTTGCAGTATTCAGAACAGCAAAAGATGAAGTCTTTGCATTGCGTGATGCATGCCCGCATAAGGGCGGGCCTTTATCGCAGGGCATAGTGCATGGCACTTCTGTGACCTGCCCGCTGCACAACTGGAAGATAGACCTTGCCAGTGGTGAAGCACTGGGGCCGGATGAGGGCTGTGCCAATGTTTTTCCAACAAAGGTCGAAGACGGTATGGTATTTCTGGGTCTTAATGACCAGTCTGCCGATGTAGCCTGAAAAGAACTGAAATTTAGCCATGTCTGGATCAGAAACCCTGGTCACACATACCACCTGTCCATACTGCGGTGTCGGTTGTGGCGTTGAAATCACGGTGCAGGATGCTGGTGGTGATCAGGAAAAAATAACCGTAAAAGGCGACAAGACGCA
This sequence comes from Gammaproteobacteria bacterium, assembly GCA_013041975.1. Classification (GTDB taxonomy): domain Bacteria; phylum Pseudomonadota; class Gammaproteobacteria; order Chromatiales; family Chromatiaceae; genus JABDQZ01. Next base: position 411 of record JABDQZ010000058.1, on the reverse strand, counting down.
TCCTGCTAACCTGGGGCGACTATGCTCCAAAGGCGCTGCATTAGCTGAAACGCTGGACCTGGATGAGCGCCTGTTGTATCCACAAGTCGAAGGTCAACAGGTTGGCTGGGATGAAGCGCTTGATAGGGTGGCAACTGGCCTGCGTGATATCGTTGATCAACATGGTCCGGATGCCGTGGCATTTTACGTGTCAGGACAATTGTTGACGGAGGATTATTACGTCGCAAACAAGCTGATGAAAGGTTTTATCGGCAGTGCCAATATTGATACCAATTCCCGCTTGTGTATGTCATCCTCCGTAGCGGGTCACAAGCGGGCGTTCGGTTCTGACACAGTCCCCTGTTCCTACACTGATCTTGAAATTGCGGACCTGGTGGTGCTTACCGGTAGTAATGCTGCCTGGTGTCATCC
>JABDQZ010000045.1 GCA_013041975.1 Gammaproteobacteria bacterium | reverse complement strand
GCCTTGTTCTGGGTCATTTCTACAAAATTGGAAGTCACCATGTTCAACAGATTACGCTGTGGCTGATTGACTCCGCCACGGCGAGCGGCCTGGCAAGGGTCGTGGAAAGTCAGACGCTCATTTCCGCAACAATCACTTCCGGTAGTTTGCAACCTGCCCTGCTCCCGTAATTCATCCAGTACCTCGATAATATGATAAACCTCGAATGGATAAGGACGACCAATGACATTCGGTCCTTCCCAGCGAATTGCCATGTAGGCATGGCCACATTCGGGACTGATCACTTTCTTGATATTCAGGTCTTCAGCCGCTTCGACAATACGGTTGATCATCAGGGCCTCAATTTCAGAGGATCCCATATGCATACCCGGATTACCGGCTTCATGGGCCTTGGTACTGAAAGTCCAGGTCACCCCAGCTTCTTTGAAAATCTGTGCCAGGGCGCCAATGATCTCGTTAAACTGCATGACTTCTGCTGAAGACAACAACACCAGGTAATCGACATTTGGCTCATCGATATTAATTTTGATGCCAGTTTCTTCCTCTGCAGCTTCTATCATGCTTTCCAGCGTATTCATTGGAAAACCCATGACACTACCCTTTTCAAGGGTTCTGACCGCTGCTGACTGAAGTTCTTTAGGTGCAAGGCCTGCTGCGGTCAAGCCCTCACGCATACGCCTGATCATGTAGACGATATCGTTACCCACAGGACACATCATGGAACAACGACCACAGGTAGTACAACTTTCGAATGCCAGTTCGACACAGTCCTTAAGGTCCTGTTCAGTTACCTTCCTGGAAAGGCCTGCCAGTTTCTTCAGCTTACCGACAAGGGTGTATTCCTGTTCCCAGATACGGCGCATTGGCTCCACACGACGAATCGGCGTGTACTTGGGATCATCAGTTTCAGTAAAGAACACACAGGCCTGGGAACAAATTCCGCAATTAGTGCAACTGGAAAAATAAGAGGCAATCGGTCCATCGATGACTCTTTTCAGCGTATTGACACCCTGTTCAAAGGAAGTAGTCATGCTTTTATCCCCCTGCGGCCCATGCTCGAGCCGGTATAATAACGAGATATGGCAAAGGTCACTGCATGCGTCAGCTTGGTCAGTGGCAGAGCAATCATCAGTAGTTCAACTGACAGGATATGTAAAGCCAGCATCAGGGTATAATCCGGGCCAAGTCGATGAAAAGCCATGTAACCTGTCACAAATGGTATAAAAGTTACCAGCCAGGCAACATAGTCCGAGACTGTGGTCAGAATACGCCGGGAGGGATCAATGCGACGCTGCACAAGCGTATACATCATTGCGGCAATGCTCAGTACCGTAAAAAAGTCGATGATATAGTTTGGCCAGCCACCCCAAAACACCCCAAATACATCACGGAAAAACTGGGTATGCGGAATAAAAAAGAAGATCACCACCAGCAACCCGATATGGAAAATATAGGACGCTGTGATAAACCTCCAGTTACGTGGTTCTGGCAATGAGCGTTTCACGACAAGCTTAAGACCATCGCCTGTGCCACTGGAACGGACTTTGGCAAGTTCTTTCGGTCTGCCCAGGGACAGTATTTCAATCACCCTGATGGTTAGCCCGAAGACCATGATGACGGTGGCATATGCCAGCCCCGGTCCCCTGGCCCAGTTCAAAAGTTCAACTTCATTCATTTTTGCCTCCCATGTCTTCGAGGGTCACAGGTTTGTGATTTTTTTCAGCTTTGGATTTACTCGCCTTGTTCAGAATGCCGGACGCAACCCCCACGGCAGCACCGGCTAACAATGCATCGGTAGCCCATTCACCGGGATTCATGCTGCCCGTGGAAAGCGCCTTGTAAAAGCTGCCCGCATCCCAGAAATCAGGTTCGGAACAGCCGATACATCCATGACCAGACTGTATTGGAAATGAAGTACCATTGTTCCATTTTACGGTTGCACAGGCATTATGGGTGGTAGGCCCTTTACAACCGACTTCAAATAGACACCAGCCTTTACGGGCACCTTCATCATCGAAGGCTTTGGCAAACAGACCACGGTCATAGAAAGGTCGGCGGTAGCAGCGGTCATGGATAGACTCACCAAAGAACGCTACAGGTCGGCCATGTGAATCAAGCTCAGGAATGCCGAAAGTCAAAACATGAGCAAGCACACCGGTCATAACGACTGGAATGGGAGGACAACCCGGAATATTGATGATGGGCTTATCCTTGATGATATCCGAAACCGCTACCGCACCGGTTGGGTTAGGGTCGGCTTTTGGCAAACCACCGAAGGCTGCACAGCTTCCTACCGAAACAATCGCCGCGGCATCTGCGGCGACATCTTTGAGCATCTGCAGATTGGTAATACCGGCGATGGTGGAATAAACACCGTCATCTTTTACCGGGATTGCACCATCAACAATGAGAATATATTTACCTTTGTGAGCCTTCTGCGCTTCTTCACGTGCATGCTCGGCTGCATCTCCTGACGCTGCCTGCAAGGTATGATGATAGTCCAGTGACACGAAATCGAAAATCAGGCTTTCCAGTGTCGGCTTGTGGGAACGGGTAATCGACTCGGTGCACCCCGTACACTCCTGAAATGATAGCCATATGACAGACTGACGCGTTGCTTTGGAGAGGGTTTCTGCCATCGCTGTCGCAGCTGTCGGCGGCAATGCCATGGCCGATGCAACCGTGGAACAGAATTTGAGAAACGTTCTTCTCGAAACCCCGTTACCGATCAGGTTCTGACCTAGCGTTTCAGTTGTTTCGTTATTTTCTTCAGGAGTCATCTCCGGTTCCTCTTGTATTAAGGGCTCTTTCAATTAACTGTAGCCATGGCTTGTGCCGAATGTCTGATTTCATCCATGTGTGTAATCAGTATGTCCGGCACCTGGGTAATTTCAATCAACTCACTGAGCACCTGTTCATCATCGCCGTAATGGGTCACCCACCAGATACCACGATAAGCCGTTTCGCGGATACTGCTGGTGCCGATACTGGAAATGGTCGCCTTGACTTCACCGACCCCAAGCATGTCGGCAAGCTCATTAATATCTGCTTCGGTCATCGGCAGACTCATCAGATCGACTATATTCGTTTCCCCGTCATCAGCCAGACGCTTAAGATGATCCGACAGCTCGTTCATAACGGCATTGGCCATGCCCGTCGGTTTGTCCAGCGTCTTGACAGGTATATCAATCAGATTCATCAGACCACCTCTTAAGTAAAGATTCTATTTCAGAGATCGCCATTGGAATGGCTGCGGATACCGACTCGGTAGGACTTTCGCCCCAATCCATATCTTTAGGCTGAATACCCACCAGTGCACGCTTTTCAGGCAAATTTCCACTTAACAGGGTAATCGACATCACATCGGCAAGACTGACTTCGTGAACGCTCTTCTTGTTACCACTGGTAATGTATTCATCCATTGCCTGATTTTCGAAAACCCTGACCGTACCAGGATCAGATTTCAGTTCTGCGGCATCAATGACAATAAACCGGTCACAGTTTTCAATGGGACCTGCAAGGGTAAAACTGAGAGTGCCACCATCCATTGTGGTAACATCTTTAAAAACGGGGGAGGAACTGTTTTCAAGATCAGTGAGGACATGAACACCTATCCCTTCGTCAGAAAGCAATGTGTTCCCGATTCCCAGAATCAGGGTTTTTGACTGCTCAGCGCCTCCAGTCATGAACAATGGATTTACTCCAGTATTTTTATTATCAGCATAGACTTATATTAGTGCTTGCATTTTGAAACCGAATTGATTCAAATCAAGAGAAATATCGTTAAATGCGGTTAGATTAAATACAACGTAAGTTGTTAAAATTTCTACACAAATTTTAAGGTAATTATTCATGTGCCTCGGTATACCAATGACCGTCGTCGAGATCGATGGCTTTAACGCGCGTTGCGAAGCAAAAGGGGTTGAACGCACCGTCAGCCTTTTCATGCTGCAGGATGAAGACCTCAAGGTCGGCGACATTGTCATGATTCACATCGGGTATGCGATACAGAAAATGACCGAGGAAGAAGCTCGCTCGGCATGGGAACTCTATGATGAGATATTGGCCGCAGAAAATGCTGCGCCAGCCCCAACCTGACTATGCATGAACTTGCAGTATGCCAGGACATCATTACCCAGGTCGAACAACTTGCCATTGAACACAAGGCCAAAGCTATACACAGTATCAATCTTGAAATAGGCCCGTTGTCCGGTGTTGAAGCGGCATTGCTGAAAGCGGCTTTCCCAATCGCCAGCGCTGGAACCGTGGCTGAAAATGCGCAGCTTGAAATTACCGCTATTGCTGTCACAGTGAATTGTAATATATGCCATAAACAATCACAGGCTGCTGCGAATAAACTGATTTGTGAACATTGCGGAAGCTGGCAAACCCGTCTCGTCACTGGTGATGAGATGGTATTAAAACGAATTGAAATGGATACCTGACTATGTGCGAAACTTGCGGTTGTAACATAACACCCGGCAATAAAGACACGGAAAGTGGCAAGGCTGCCGTTGAAGTGCTGCACAGTCTGCTGCATGAAAACGATCATCAGGCAGCCCACAACCGCCAGCATTTTGACCAGCACCAGACTCTGGCAATCAACCTGATGTCCTCACCTGGCTCTGGTAAAACCGCCCTGTTGGAACACACCATAGACAAACTGGGCGATCAATTGAACATCGCTGTGATCGAAGGTGACCTGGAAACCGAGAACGATGCCAACCGCATTCGTGATAAAGGGGCTCCTGCCGTACAGATTACTACCGGCTCTGCCTGTCATCTTGATGCGCATATGGTGCATGATGGACTGCATCAACTGGAGCTTGATGGCGTTGACATCCTGTTCATCGAAAATGTCGGCAACCTGGTGTGCCCTGCCAGCTTCGATCTTGGTCACCACAAGAATGTAACCCTGTTGTCTTCCACTGAAGGTGATGATAAACCTTCCAAGTATCCGGTGATGTTTCGTGCGGCGGATCTGATGCTGATTACCAAGGCAGATCTGCTGGAAGTGCTGGATGACTTTGATACAGACAAGGCCACTGAAAACTTCCGTCAGCTTGCCAAACAGGATCCTGTACTGACTGTTTCTTCCAAAAAAGGCAGCGGAATGGATGAATGGATCAACTGGCTGAAAAGTAGCCTCACAGATTATCGGGAAAAACTTGCTGCCGGAAAAACACAACAGCCGGCAATCCAGTCAGACGGTGCTGCCATGCACTCGCATGATCATGCCCATCACAGCCACGGACACGCTCACGTCCACAGCCATGAAAGCTGACGCCAGTACCTGGCTGAAACGCATCCAAAACCTGGAACTACCGGATAATATCCGGCTGATGAATGTCTGTGGAGGTCATGAACGTTCCATTTCCATGGCGGGGCTACGTACTGCCCTGCCCGACAATATCGAGCTGATACCTGGTCCAGGCTGCCCTGTTTGTGTTTGCCCGGAAGAAGACATCTATCAGGCCATTCAGATTGCCCTCAATGAAAATGTCATTCTTGTAGCTTTTGGGGATATGTTGCGTGTACCGGTGAATGTTGCCAAAGGCGAAGTGCGTTCGCTGGAACAGGCACGGGCTGCAGGCGCTGATGTACGTCCGGTAGCCTCGCCGCTTGATGTCATCGCTCTAGCGCAAAATGAAACGGACAAAAACATCGTGTTTTTTGCCGCCGGATTTGAAACTACCACAGCCCCTGTTGCTGCCATGATTGCAGAGGGACTGCCTGACAATGTCCAGATACTGCTTTCAGGGCGCCTGACCTGGCCGGCCGTTGCCATGCTCCTCGATTCCGGCGAACCGGGCTTTCAGGCACTCGTTGCGCCTGGGCATGTTGCCACAGTCATGGGTGCAGAAGAATGGTCTTTTGTTACTGATGACCATCATATACCTGCCGCAGTAGCAGGCTTTTCAAGCGAAAGCCTGTTGGCTGCTACTTATTCGGTATTGCGCCAGTTCATTGATAAGCGCCTATTTCTGGACAATTGTTATCCGGAACTGGTCAAAGCCAATGGCAACCCGGCTGCAAAAAAACAGATGCAATCCGTACTCGATGTTGTTGATGCCAACTGGCGTGGGATCGGCATCATCCCTAAATCCGGCTTTGAGCTTAAGCAGGCATACGCTCAACACAATGCCCGCAAAACCTACCCTTCCTACGACGAAGAAAGTCGCAGGCGCAAGGGCCAGATGCCTCCAGGCTGTGATTGCGCCAACGTGGTACTGGGCAAGAAATATCCCAATGAATGTGTACTCTATGGAGCAGCCTGTACACCACGAAATCCCGTTGGCCCCTGCATGGTCTCAGATGAAGGTGCTTGCCGGATCTGGTGGTCAACCGGCATAAGGGAACAGCAATCGGCCTGAGAATACCGGTTTTTCTTCAGTACTCCCCTTAAAAAGATTACAAGAAACCCTTATAGACTGAAATCTGTTTTCAGGTTGTGATGTGGTTGGGTAAGTTGAATTAAGACCATTTAGAGGAATTCCAGATGTTACGTCTCGCCTTTTCAGTTTTGATACTTGCGTTTTCTGCTGCAGTGACAGCAGATGCTCCCGATGGCTATGATTTCAACCCTTTGGACAAAGCCATGCAGCAGGCACAGAAAGAAACCCGCCTGCTGTTTGTGTATTTCGGACGTAAAGACTGTGGTTATTGCGAAAAAACCAACAAAGAGACTTTCATCGATGACTTTGTCCACGAACAATACAGCGAAAATTATGTACTCGCTTATGTAGATACACAGAGTGGAAGAAAGTTGAACCTGCCTGAAGAAACTGACCTCACGGAAAAAGAACTCAGTAAACGACATAAAGTAAGCGCAACACCGGTATTTATTTTCATGACCCCCAAGGGCAAGGTGATTCACAAAATGCGCGGCGTGCAGACTGTTGAAGATCTAATAAGGGCAGATGGAAAGATTCAGCAGGCGCTCAGTAAAATGGCTTCTTCCTGATAGCTACATCCCTGTAGCCATGCGAGGGGATGACGACTTATTCAACCATCCATTTCCAGGTCTTCAACAACTGAAGCAATACCAGCCTTGGCACAACTTGCATCAATATCGCCGCCTGGTGCACCACTGACACCCACTGCACCATAAATTTGTCCACCCGCTTCGATCAGAAGACCGCCTTCCATTATTGCCAGACCATCACGATTAAATAATGGTGAATCTTTCAATCTTTGCAGGCTACCCGATGGCGCTGAAAAGTTTGCCGCTGTGTAAGCTTTGTCCTTGCTGATTCCTACTGATACAGGTGGCCCCAGTGAATCTCGATGCATGACCTGCGGTATACCATTGCGATCAACGACGGTAACACTGACCTGGTAGCCCTGTTTGCGGCATTCTTCAATAGTTCCCTGTGCAATACGTACGGCCGATTCAAGGCTCAAACGTTTGACACTGATAGACAGAGGCTCATCATCAGCCTGTACAGTCGCCGTTAAACCCGAGAAAACCATACCGGCAACAACTGCCGAGAAAGTTTTTTTGAACATTTTTCGATCTCCTTAGTGTGTATTGATCTTTGCTTATAAAAACTACCCTCAGCATCGTACGGCTACACCGTCACGACATACAATTATTGTTTTCCACAATAGAGACTGGGGCTATTTTGAAGCTGACCAGGCATTAAAGAACTGTTTTGCTGTCCTGCCACTTCGCGATGCCCTCCTCATTGCAAAACGAATAGCTTCTTCATGCAACCAGGTGCGGTCACCCTGGTAATCCGCAAAATAACTGTCAATAATGGCCAGATAACCATCCTGATCAGGCTGGTAAAACGACAACCACAAACCAAATCGATCAGATAACGAGACTTTTTCTTCGATGGCATCAGCATAATGCAATTCACCTTCAACCACGCCTGAATCGAGATTCTCTTTCATGAATTCGGGCATGAGATGTCTGCGATTTGAAGTTGCGTATAAAACGACATTTTCCGGTGGCGCTTCGATAGAACCATCAAGTACCGTTTTTAATACAATATAAGTGGTGTCTCCTTCATCAAAGGAGAAATCATCACAATAAATAATAAAGCGATAATCAAGCTCACGGATGTCATCGACGATATCCGGCAGGTTTTGAAGATCGTTTTTGAACACCTCGATAAGGCGTAAATTCTGATCTTTATACTCATTGAGAATGGCCTTGATCAAAGAAGATTTACCCGTTCCCCGCGCGCCCCATAACAAGGCATTATTGACGGGCTGCCCTGATAAAAAACGCTCTGTATTGCGAATCAGTTGCAGCTTTTGTTCATCGATACCTATCAGGGAATCCAGGCTCACAGGATCAAGCGACTTTACCGGTCGTAAAAAGTCTTGCCGGGCACGCCAGACAGCGGCGCCAGTGTTATTCCAGTCAATTTTCATGGGCGTTTAAACCGTTTTCTGGCGATATCCACTTTGGAGCGGGTTGCACAACCTTGAACATGATCATTGATCAATCCCATGGCCTGTATAAAAGCATACAGGGTTGTCGGCCCGACAAATTTCCAGCCCCGTTTTTTCAATGCTTTTGATAATGCAATGGATGCTGCAGATGTCGTGACAGACTGAGGGGATGGCAGCGTGTTTTCATCCGGTTCATAACGCCAGAAAAAAGTCGCCAGAGAACCTTCCTGGCTGACCAACTCTACTGCTCTTTTTGCATTATTGATCACAGCTTCAATTTTGCCCCGATGGCGTACGATGCCTGCATCGCTCAATAGCCTCTTCACATCCTGCTGTGTAAAACGTGCAACCCGTTCAAAATCGAAATGACTAAAAGCATTACGGAAATTTTCCCTTTTGGCCAGAATGGTGCGCCAGCTCAAACCGGACTGAAAACTTTCCAGGCAGATTTTTTCGAACAGACGTTGATCATTGCTGACCGGAAAGCCCCACTCCTTATCGTGGTAATCAATATATTCAGGTGTTGCGCTACACCAGGCACAGCGCGACTCGCCATCAGGGCCTTTAAATATGTTTTCCTGAGTGATTTTGTTATCCATTCAGAAAAACTAGCATAAAGCAGAAAACCTTGCCCGTTGAAATCATTTTCATATTCTCCAGCGGTGAATTACCATTTGGTCATGACAAGCCCTGCTTCACCACTCGGAAACCTGATCCATCAACATAAAGATGAAGAAGGCCCGATTTTCATCTACCAGAATCACAACCTGCGTTACCTGACGTTTGGCAACTCCACAGAACAGAGCTGCCTGACGATCGATAAACCTCACAGGCTGGAACATGCTTACACCCAGGCCATGATGCTAAGCCTGTTGTTTAAGAAAGATATTCGATCCGCGTTGTTACTGGGACTTGGTGGTGGCAGCCTGGCGAGGGCGCTGCGTTATTTCAGGGAAAAACTGAAAATCGATGCCATCGAATACCGTCAGTCAGTTATTGATATTGCAAAACACTATTTTGATCTTCCCGATGACACGGGCTTCAAGGTATTCTGCGACGATGCCAGTCAATATATTAAATCCACCGAAAAATTATATGACCTGATCTTTGCTGATCTGTATCTGCCAGATGGCATGGATGAAGCTCAACTGAACGACTCGTTTCTGGAAAATTGCCAACAACAGCTTGTTGACAATGGCATTCTGGTGATCAATTTCTGGAGCAATGATTTTCAGCAGACACTACTGAGACAACAGGCTTTAAAACGGATATTTGATGAGCGCATATTAAATCTACAGGTTCACGGGGGAAACACCATCACCTTTGCCTTTAAAAACGAACTTCCTGCTTTGAATAAAAAAGCTCTCTTTGCTGACGCTCAACAACTGGGCCTGAAACTGGATATTCCGTTACAAAGGCTGGCACGTAACTTCTGGATGCTGAACGCCGCTGTTCTGCAAACAGGCAGATACCGCTAGTTAATCATGTGCTGCTCAAGCCCATGAATGATCATAGAATAATCCTGCTACAGTTCTAGTTAAAATCACAAACAATTACCCCTTATGAATTCCCGCAAAATCATCGTCACAGGCCATGTACAGGGAGTCGGTTTCCGCCCCTTTGTCTATCGTCTTGCCACCCGCTTCAGACTTAATGGCAGCGTACAGAATCAGTCTGGCGAAGTGGTTATTATCTGTCACGGAGACACAGACGCCATCGATGGTTTTTCACTGGCATTGATATCAGAAGCACCACCATTATCGGATCCACACATTAAAAGCATTTCAGAAACTGACGTCGTCAAAACCGACAGTTTCAGCATCATTCCCAGCGACCAGTCTGCTACTCCCGACATTCACATACCACCTGACTTCTTCATCTGTGATGACTGTCTGCAGGAGATGAATGATCCGCAGCAAAGACGTTTCCAATATCCTTTTACCAACTGTACACAATGCGGACCCCGCTACACGCTCATCAACCACCTCCCCTACGACAGGCCCAATACCAGCATGGCTGGTTTTCAGCTATGTGATGATTGCAGAAGGGAATACGAAACACCTGATGACCGACGCTTTCACGCCCAGCCCCTGGCCTGTGAAAAATGTGGCCCGCAACTGACTTTTGTTTCAGCGGACAAACGCATCAAAGGAAACAGGGATAGCCTGAAAGCCTGTATTCAAGCTTTGACACGGGGACAGATTGTCGGGATTAAAGGCGTTGGTGGTTATCACCTGATGTGTGATGCTCACAACGAAGACGCAATACAGACATTACGGCAAAGAAAACAGCGTCCTGCCAAACCCTTCGCTGTTATGTTTCCCGCTAATGGTAAGGATAATCTCGAGGCTGTCAGACACTATGCAGAACTCACTGACAGAGAAGCTGAACTGGTAAACAGTCCGCAACGCCCCGTTGTTCTGGTTAATATCAAACCATTCGACAGCCTGCACCGGCCTGACCGCTCCTGCCTGCCACAGTCAATTGCACCGGGATTGAATCAACTTGGTGTATTCCTGCCATACAGCCCGCTACATCACCTGCTGTTAAATGCCTGGCAAGGACCATTGATTGCAACGTCCGGCAATATTTCCGGCGAACCGGTGATCACGGATAACCAACAGGCCGAACAGAAACTGGCCACTATCTGTGATGCCTTCCTGCAACATGACCGCCCTATCGTCCGTCCTGCTGATGACTCCGTGCAGCGCGTCGTTGCCCGAAAGGTCATGACCCTACGTTCTGGCCGGGGCATAGCGCCACTGGAGCTCGAATTGCCAGAAAAAATAGCTGAGCCTGTGCTGGCTGTTGGTGGTCACCTTAAAGCGACGGTAGCGCTGGCCTGGGATAAACGTATTGTTGTATCACCTCACATCAGTGATCTTGATACACGTCGTGGGCTGGAAATTTTTGAGCAGGTCATTACTGACCTGCAAAACCTGTATCAGACCCAGGCGCAGAAAATTGTCTGTGATGCCCATCCCGGTTACCAGAGTTCGCGCTGGGCAGAACAACAGGCACTGCCAGTCGAAAAAACCTGGCACCATCATGCACATGCTTCAGTAGTCGCAGGACAATATCCCGAAATCAACCACTGGCTGATGTTCTGCTGGGATGGCGTTGGACTGGGTCAGGATAACACCTTGTGGGGTGGAGAAACTTTTCACGGTCAGCCTGGTCACTGGCAACACCTGGCGGGATTCAAGCCCTTTTATTTACCGGGAGCCGACAAGGCCGGGCGTGAACCCTGGCGATCGGCGGCAGCATTGTTATGGGAAACCGGAAGCCAATACCATCCCGCGATTGAGCATGGCGAACTGGCCTTTCAGGCATGGCACAAGAAAATCAACTGTCCGCAAAGCAGCGCAGCCGGTCGTCTGTTTGATGCGGCAGCCAGCCTGATACTTAATATCAACTTGGTCAGTTATGAAGGACAGGGGCCAATGCAACTGGAAGCTGTAGCCAGTGACTGCGAGGACTTTATCGCCCTGCCCTTACTGGATGAATCCCGGCGGATTGATCGAGTTGACTGGTCGGCAATGCTGCCTTACTTAATGGATCAGTCAAAGTCTGTTGAAGAACGCGCGGCGATATTTCATAACAGCATGGCTCAAACTGTTATCGACCAGGCGTTACACTATTCCAATGAATACGCTTTTGATGGCATTGGCCTGAGTGGCGGCGTGTTTCAGAATAAAAAGCTGGTGGAAACCATTATCAGGCTGGCACAGCCACATAAACTCAACATCTATCTGCCAGCAACCATACCAGTCAACGATGGCGGCTTAAGTTATGGTCAAATCATAGAATTCATGGGCATAATAGAATGATTACTTTCTGGAGCTGAAATAGCGTGCAAAAAAATTACAAAATACTCATCAGCATTCTGGTCTTGCTGACATTAAATGGTTGTCTGGCGAGCACTCAGCGAGACAAGCAAAGAGCTGATAACCTGCAACAGATGATAGCCTGTCCACACGAAAGACCCGTTTCCTGCACCCCGGAAAAGGCACCTGTTTGTGGCATTTTAAAGGATGGTTCCAGTTGGGATTATGACTCTGGCTGTCTAGCCTGTACCAGAAGGGTTGTCATTGGCTTTATCCCCGGCCCGTGCCGTTAAGCGGATAACGGTGGATAGTTTGCATGCAGGATAAATACATCACCCTCGCCCATGGTAATGGTGGTCGCTTCATGCGCGCGCTGATTGAGGATATCTTTGCCAGGCACCTGTTAAATGAACACCTTGATATTCAGGGTGATGCTACTTTACTGCCTGTGTCAGAAGGTGAAATGCTCTTTTCAGTTGATGGTTTTACCGTTCAGCCACTCGAGTTTCCCGGAGGTAATATCGGTTCACTGGCCGTACATGGCACAGTCAATGACCTTGCTGTCAGCGGTGCCATCCCTCGCTATCTCAGTCTCAGTGCCATCATAGAAGAAGGCCTGGAATTTGAAACCCTGGAAAGACTGGTGGTAAGCATTGCTGCTGCAGCCAAAGAAGCCGGCGTGCAGGTTGTCACGGGCGATACCAAGGTTGTCCCCCATAATCACGGAGGTGGTGTTTACTTCACCACATCCGGCATAGGTTTCAAAGAACCGGCAATTCAACTGGGATTTGACCAGATACAGCCAGGTGACAAAATTCTGGTCAGTGGCAGTGTCGGAGATCATGGCACCTGCGTCATGCTGGCGCGTGAAGAATTTGGTTTAAGCGGTGACCTGCAGTCTGACAGTGCCTGTGTTTTGCCCTTAACAAAAACCATTCTTGATCTGCCAGGGCTGCATTTCATGCGCGACCCGACGCGGGGTGGTCTGGCTACGGTTGCGCATGAAATTGCAACATCAAGCGGTCACAATGTACGTTTGTTCGAACAGGATATCCCGGTAAAAGACCCGGTAAGATCAGTCTGTGAAATGCTCGGCTATGATCCATATTACCTGGCCTGTGAAGGCCGTGTGGTAGTGGTTGCCGATGAAAAAGCAGCTGACGTCATTTTGAATCGCTGGCAGGTTTTACCTGACGGTGAGAATGCCCGCATGATTGGCCAGATCGAAGCAAAGCCTGCCAGATATCATCAGGTCATTCTACAAACCGGATTAGGGGGTGAAAGGCTACTCGAAGAGCTTGAAGATGACCCTTTACCAAGAATCTGCTAATAATCTGAAAATTAAAAGATGTACTTGCATTAACCTCAATCTTGTCAAATTTCTCCGAGGTATTCGTAAAAATGCCTCACACACCAGAGAGTATAATTACCTGTTTAAGTCCGGCCTAATGCAGGTAATGAAATCGATGTCTGCGCTACTCTGAGGTCAATGCACCAAAAGCCTGAGTAAAACCATTAAGGGAAACTGGCAGGGAGAATTCCTTGCCATTGGTACCCACTGCGGTAATTACCATTTTTTTCCCTTTTTTCAACATCTCTATCATTTTCTCATCGAGATGATAACTGGCCGAGCAGCCTCCTTTGTCACAATAGGTAAAAGGGACGGGCTGACTAAATTCAAACCCATCAACAACAATCTTTACGCCATGCTTTAACAATACTCCCAGCGGTAAAATGAAATTACCAATCGCAGTCTTCTGGTAATAACCGATCTGAACTCCCAGTAACCTTTGTTTAATATCCGTTCCTGTAACCAGGTTCTGTTCGATATAACAAACCTGGGAATTGGAGGCAGTTTCGCACCGACTAACCCAGTCTTTATATTTCTGGCCATTATGTAGGGCTGCTCCAGCGGATACACTGATCAACAGGATGATGAATAAAAGTTGAATATTTAATAGACGCTTCATATCAATGCTGCTTGTAAATAACCAATTCCTTATTAAAAGAAGATCTCATTATATAACAGAAAATTTCTTTATATATTTTGCCCGCCTGTGTGCAAAAATCGTTATTAAAAATCTCACTCAATGAGCAAGGCTAGCTCCACTTTTCAATATGGGTTTAAGCAGTATGGAGTCAGGCTATTGAATTTCCCGGGAACCTCTAAACGAGCGCGGACGGACGATAAACCAGCTTGCCAGTACTAATAGTCCAAATGCTGTATAGGCAGTTGTAAACACCCATTCAGGTGCTTGATAATACAACAGCACACCTAACCAATGCGTAATAAATGAATCAGAATACACCGCCTGTCCGGCTTGAGTACGAAGCCACATTTCCCATGTTGTTAACGGGCAAATAGCCCCTACCCATGACTGTATCGCAATGATAACTATTGCTGCCAAATGTAATAGGCGAAACCCGGGGTTTCTTACCCAGAACCATGCACGCAGCTGACCGACATATATTGCAATGAGTCCAAAAACGACAAACACAACAACCAAAAAATGAAGGATTAACAATGTGTCGGCTAGGATCAAATAGATTAATGACGATTCCACGAAGAGCACCTGACAGTTAACAATTCAGATATTATCTAAATGGAGCATTTTTTTGAAAGAGTCAAAACCGGTTCTGACTGGGATCACACGCTATACCAGAAACAAATCAGCTGCATCCAGTAACCTGCATTTTTTAAAATGGCCGACATATCAACCTCCAAAATAGACATATACTTATAGTATAGAGAGCTATAAATCACGACTTGCCATTGATCCGTTTATTAAACAAATCCGGCAAGGCAGGCTGTCTGTTGAACAATAGCTATCCAGGTAATTGCATGGAAACTAACAGGAAAAGGAGAAAGTCATGAGTGGAAAAAATACAAATCCGGCCCGCCAGGGAAGACATGACCGACTCATTCAGGAACGGAATCATGATCCCTATAAAGCACAAAAGAAGTTGCCAGACCCTACACTTTGCACAGAGTGTAAAGCCGTATTTACGGGGAGCCGCTGGCAATGGACTGAGAAAATCACCCGGCCAATGAATACAACGCTATGCCCGGCATGCAGTCGAATTCATGAAAAAATACCTGCCGGTATTTTGAAAGTCAGGGGTGAGTTTTTCCAGCAACACCGAGATGAAATTCTCAGGCTTGTGCAAAACAAGATGGACAGAGAGAAAGCACAGCATCCACTCAAGCGTCTAATGAATGTCGAAGACAAGCATGATGGCAGCATCCTTGTTACCTTTACAGACACTCACTCACCACGTGATATCGGTAAAGCCTTAGCCAATGCATACCACGGTGAACTTGATATTCATTATGCTGAAGACGAGGATTTGACTCGCGTTACATGGAGCCGTTGGTGAGTCTGGATAAACAGATGCCCGCTTCTGCTGTTTACAGTTACGGGCATCCACAAACCAAGTAAACCTGTCTGCTTTAGCGAAAGCGGGATTCAGGCTAGCTTCAAATTATATTTTTTATACCAGTCAATAAATACGGTAAGCGGCAAAGGTTTAGAGATATGATATCCCTGAGCCAGATCACACCTGAGAGTGAGAAGTTGTAGGAATGTCTGGTTATTTTCAATCCCCTCAGCAACAACATTTAGGCCCAGGTTATGAGCTAAATCGATTGTTGACTTAACAATAACTTTATCATTATTGCTTTCTAACATTTCCAGGACAAAAGACTTATCAATTTTTATTTCATCGACAGGCAGAAGCTTGAGATAACTAAGAGAAGAAAAACCGGTCCCAAAATCGTCGATCGAAAATCTTATACCCATTTCATTAATGCTGTTCATGATCTCGCGAGCTACGACTGGATCATTCATCATCGCACTTTCTGTTACCTCGAATATCAAATTACTGGGGTTAAAACCTGTTTCAATCAATAGCATAGAAATAGTTTTTGGTAATTTTCTATCCTGAAGGTTCCAGGCAGAAAGGTTGATGGACAGAGTGATTTTTTCTCCTGTATTTAAACCCGAAAATTCCTTGAGTGCAGTTTCTATAATCCAATTAGTCAATTTTTCAATACTGCCTGAATGTTCAGCTAGTTTTATGATTTGTTCTGGAGAAATGAAACCTTCATCAGGATGGTTCCAGCGCAATAGCACTTCAACTCCTCTGACCTGCTTGGAAAAAAGATCTACTTTTGGCTGATAATAAAGTTGTAGATTTTTGCTGGAAATAAGTTCATTTTTGAGATCACCGACGAGTGAAAGTTTATTTACGCCCGTTTCAACCATTGATTGTTCATATATTGCGTAAATTTGCTTATTTCTCTTTGCATTATACATAGCAATATCTGAAAGTCGGGTCAATGTAGCTGCATCCTCACCATGATCAGGATAAATCGAAATTCCTATACTAGCCCCTACATATAAAGGTTTTTTATTGATTAGAAACTCCTGGTCTATGGCCTTTCCAATCTTGTTAGCAAAAGCAACTGCTTTTTCTGTGTTGGTATTCGGTAAAATAAGGGCAAATTCATCGCCTCCCAAACGCGCTATCGTATCAGACTGTCTAATTAGAGCATGCAATCGTGCTCCCACTTCCTGCAACAACATGTCGCCGGCCTGATGCCCCATCGAATCATTTATTTCTTTAAAACGGTCTAGGTCTAGGATCATCATTGCCATTGATGACTCAGCTCTTTTCATGATTTTTAAAGCCTGATCTAAACGGTCATTTAAACTCATACGGTTAGGCAAGCCGGTCAAAGTGTCATGTAAAGCCTGATATTCAAGTGCAACCTGTCGTTCACGAATCTGTTTTCTCAAAGAGTTGAATGATTCGGCTAATTGATTGATTTCTTTTCTGCTAAGCCTATCAGCATTGAAAATGGAAAGGTTGTTGTCAGATGAAATCTGGTTGGAAAATAAAGATAACGGGCGCAATACTGATCGGTCAAGCATGACGTATATCAGAACTATGAAGCAAAGGCCTAGTCCGGAAAGTAACCATAATGCATGGTTAATCGTGTTGCTAGCCTCTGAAACTTCAATTAGATTTTCAGAAGACCACGTGTTTATTAGGTTCTCAAAATGATTGATTGAATTAAGCAGATCCGAGCGTGTAGTTTGTATTTCAGTATTGAGATAACTGACATCACCTCTCCAGTTTTTTCCAGTTCGAATTTGCTGAAACTCATTCCAATTGCTGATCCAGTCGGTGGATGCCTGTTTTAATGCATCAAGAGCCACCTCAGCTTCAAAATCCAGTTCTTCAGTTTCTGAAAGCATGGCAATATCAGCCAGTTTTTTTTCTATCTGCTGATGCAATTCCTGCAAGCGAGTTTCTTGAGAAAGCTGTGAAGTATTATTAAGGCCGGTAATGCGAACAATAACTGCTCTAAAATTTAAAATTTTCAGTCGCCATAATTCCCTGGCTTCTACAAATTTTATATAAAATTGTGATCCATAGGGTTTACCATCCTGCGCTTCAATGGCATCTAGTGCTAACCGAGTTTGCGTTTCAAACGTAAAATTTGGCTCAAGTAATTTTTGAGTGATGTAAGGAAATGCTGGGTATACCCAGTTGATGTCTTCACGCTTAGATAATAAATATTCTATTTTTTCCCTGATTATAAAGAAGTGTTTATCAATCTCAGAAACTGCTTCGACATATGAATGATCGCTGATATTTCTATTGTCGGTCAGTTTGTATATAAGTTTTTCTGAGGAATCAAGTTTTTGCTTGATGAAATCGGAGTTATCTGTATTGGTTGTAGAGAGCATTGTATTTAACTGATTAAATACAATGGATAGATTATTTTTGAGTTTCTGATTTTTTTCTATAGTTAGTTTACTCAGTTGGAGTTTTTCAGCATTTTTATTATTTATACCAGAGATGTAATTATTGGCAGAAATCGTCAGCACCACGACAATTATTGATACCAGTGTCGAGATAATCAGGTAACTTGTGCGGACGCTGAGGTTTTTTTTCAAAAATTGATTCAATTTATCTATGTATAGTCAGGAATTAATGATCCGCGATTAATCATCAATTTAAAGCACCTCCATGTTTGACAGAACATATAACCGCGCTGAATATATTTACTCATATAATCGACCTGTCCGGTATTTTCTTAAGCGAATTTAATTCTTTTTTATAAAAAACACCGAGTCGCTATGAGAAGTACTTTCAGTAGGGTTTTACGATTTTCATCAAGGCAGCCAATATGGTGACATTGGCTAACAAAGCACTAATCATGGCAAAGGCCGTAAACAGGCCGAAGTAAACAGTTGGGATGAAATTCGACAACACCATCACAATAAAACCTATCGAGATTGTCATCGTCGTGTAATACATTGCTCGACCGATACTGTTGTGTGAGCGAAACATGGCGGAGCGGTAATCACCATCTTTCTTCCATTCTTTTTGATAGCGGTAAATGTAATGAATTGTGTCATCGACTGAAATACCAACCGCAATCGCTGCAATGGTAATCGTCATGATATCCAGAGGGATTCCCAGGCCACCTAGTGCACCCAATACCAGTATTGCGGGTAGTATATTGGGAATAATGGCGATAAACGCAACCTTGAAGGAACGAAACACAACTGCAAAAGTCAACATAATGACCAGGAACACAAAGCCAAGCGTTTGAATCTGGGAATAAAATAGACTTTGCAGCAAGTTATTGTATAAAACCACCATACCACTGAGATGCACCTGTTCTCCGTATTGCCCTCTTTCAGTGCCCAGGTAAGTCCGTATTTTATCCAGTAGCTCCTTGCGATTGAGTTGGGTATCAGATTCATAAACACGAATTGAAAAACGTGTCTGTTGTCCATCATCTGACAAGTATGGATTGATGACCTGTGACTTGATTTCCTCAGGCATACGCTTGTGGACAAGTGACAGGAAAAAATTATCCAGCATTTTTTGTTCGTCTAACTTATCCAGGATTCTATTGGTAGTATCAAGTGACAGGACTTTTCCTGTCTCAGGCAGTTCATCCAGATATTGATGAATGGCTCCGATTTCCTCAAGCATATAAGTGTTAAACCAGTAGCTGCTAGCAGTAATACCTGCATCTGCATAGTCATCTTCAAACAATGGATCTTCTTCCCATTCCTCTTCAGATGGCTCTTCAACAGGCGCATCGATAATCACGTCTAATGGTGTTGTACCTCCAAGTTTTTCATCAATCAGCTTCATACCCTGATAGATTTCAGTTGATGAATGAAAATAGTCAATAAAGCGGTTTTCAACCGTCAGGCGAGTAACACCTGCAACGCCAAGCACAAGCAGTAGTCCTGCGAAAATCAACAGCTTCCTGTCATGATGATCGACCAGACGGGCAAAAGTCGTCATAATCAGGCCAGTGATGTCCTTGCCCTGTTGAGGTTTACCTGGCTGCATCAACATCAGCATTGATGGAAAAAGGCTAAATGACAGAAACATTGATGCCGATAATGCAAAGACCATGATCCAACCAAAATCAATGACCGGCCGAATACCACTGACAACCAAAGATGCGAACGCCACCATCGTAGTCAGCACAGTAAAAAAACAGGGTGCAGCTTTGGCCCTAAGCGTGGTACTGACCAGCCAACGTTGTTCGGCATCCGGCTTTTGAAGGTGCAATTCCCGGTAACGGACAATAAGATGAATAATCAGTGACAGGCTAAAGATCAGCACTAGTGCCAGGAAATTGGAAGAAACAACAGTCACAGGCCAACCCACCATACCCAGAAAACCTACAGTAACTAGACTGACTGCAGCCGCTGTCAATAACGGTAAAATCACAAAGCGTAGCTGCCTGAAAACGATGGCCAGCATCACTGCTAGAATGCCCAGTACCCCCAACCCAAAAACAGCCAGGTCATGACGAATAAAACCCATCATATCTGAAACAATCATCGGCACACCGCCCAGGTGAAGTTCGGCATATTGCTGAAAATCTGCCAGTACGGTGCGAACCTGCCGGATAACCTCTTCCTCCCTGTCCATTACCCCTTTACTGACAAGGTCAAATTCCTCACTGACCTCATTCAGTTGCTTGAGCTGTGCAGCAGTCAACTCACCCGACAGCTTCTTTTCCCGTAATGCATTACGTTGCTGGCGCAATTGATGGTAGGCCTCATCACGTGACAGATTGACTTGAATGGCACAGGTTCCTCCATCCGCACTCAACAGGCGATTCCTGTAAAGCGGGCTTGTTTGCAGTTCCTGCCTGGCTAGCTCAACATCTGTACTGGCCTGCTCCAGGGTTGGCGCTCCGTCTCTCAGTTCATTCAGAGAAATGGGGGGACTTTCAAGCAAGGGGACATCCAGAATACTGGCCACTGATTCAATACCCTCAATGGCCTGTATGCGATCGCGTAATTCACGGATATGCTGAAGGTTTTGCCCGGAAAACAGATCTCCCTCAGCCGTATAGGTAATGATCAGGTAATCGTCTGAACCGTAACGCGCACGAATGTTCCGGTAATACTCAAGATCAGCATCATTTTCAAGGACAAGAGAATCAGCCGAAACATCTAACTCAAACTTTGGGATATACAGCACAAATACAACCAGCATCACACAAAGCAGAAACAATGATAAAACCGGCCTATCCAAAACCAGGGCTTCATACTGCTCAATGATTCCAGCAAAATGATCTTGCTTGCTTATGCTCATGCTGATTAATACTCTAGTGTTAACGAGGTACCTTGAAAAGACTTCTATCATGATGATAAAACATTCCATGTCAAAATGACGGACTATTTTGAATCAAGCCGTTCTGACCGGAGATTGATGCGCATCTCGACAGTTCCAAGTGCTAGTTTTCCGTACACACCTCTGCTTTTCCGCTAGCAGTCATCCGCAAGAGAATTTTGGGTGTCAGAGCAGAGCTGTAACCGATTTTAG
This sequence comes from Gammaproteobacteria bacterium, assembly GCA_013041975.1. Classification (GTDB taxonomy): domain Bacteria; phylum Pseudomonadota; class Gammaproteobacteria; order Chromatiales; family Chromatiaceae; genus JABDQZ01. The sequence goes on along the minus strand of JABDQZ010000045.1, from coordinate 3,415 downwards.
ACACTTTCGCTGAAAATCACTTTGACCCGCTGATTATCGTTAATACTGTTCCTGGCAATTGAAAAATCAGAAAGGTTAATAATAGGTAATGTAATTTCCTAGTGCCAGGATGAAATTTCTTATTTACGGGGCTTTAGTCCAGTCAACATGGCTGACACAAGGTTTTCACCATGAATCAGGCTTTCAACAAGAACCCCCGCGATATGAACAACAACCAGTAAAATACTGAAGTTGGCAAAGAATTCATGAAGCTCTTCAAGTATCTCTGCCCAGAAATAGCGGTTTTGTTCAAAGAAAGTAGCCGCGGGTCCTGACTGGTCTTCTGCTCCCAATAGCAAGATCCCTGATCCGGCTGTGGCAATCAAAATTACCAGCAACACCACTACCATGGCACCACCGGCCGGATTGTGCCCAAAGTAGCGCTTTGCTTTCAGTGACATCGTGTCTTTAAGGAACTGGATGATAGTTGCAGGCTTATAGAGAAAATCTGAAAATCGGGCATATTGGGTGCCAACAAAGCCCCATACAACCCTGATCAATACCAGTGCCAGTACCATATACCCTGCCCAAGTGTGTGCAAGCAACAGCTCCTCTTCAGTGAGGTAGGCAATTAAAAAAGCAGCAACTAACGACCAGTGGAAAAAACGAACCAGTGGATCCCAGACTTTAATCTTATTTGAATGTTCCATTTTTGCTCAGTATTTGTGTTGAATGCTGATAATCTAACGGACCAGCCTGAAACCAGGCTGAAAATATAGAAAATTGTGCAGGTATCAAATTCAGACAGCTAACCACTTGCTTTCAGCATTCCTGTAAATCGAGCAATCCTTCTTCATATTTCCTTTGTGCACCCTGATTAGGGTATTTTTATGATTTTTCAGTTTTATTTCAGCTTTAGCCGTTATGCTTTAAGTAACCTGAAATCTGCTTGAGTAAAAATTATGTTTAAAAACCGAAAAAATTATATTCTCCGAACACTGGTAGCTACCATGCTCATGGCTGGATTGATTGTTTTCTATAGCTGGTTGCCTGTCTTTGCCTCAGATGACCATGATGAAGTCAGAGATTTGAAAAATCGAGGTGAAATCATTGCTTTGTATGAACTGATAAATAAAGCAGGTCTGACTGAAGTGAAAATTCTGGAAGCTGAACTGGAAAGAGAACATGGAAAACTGGTCTATGAACTAGAATTTCTTGATGCTGAAGGCAGGGTCTTTGAGCAATATTTTGACGCTATGACAGGCGACCCATTAACAGAGCCCAGGAGAGATTAATTGCGTCTACTGCTGGTAGAAGATGATATTGAACTTGCACAAGGCATCGCAAATGATCTGCGCCGGGAAGGATTTGCCGTTGATACTTCACATGATGGTTCAGAAGCGGAATTTCTAGCCTTTGATGGCGTATATGATGCCATCATTCTTGATCTGGGGCTGCCTGGCAAACCCGGTATCGACGTTCTAAAAACATGGCGTGAAAAAAAGCTGGATATTCCCGTATTGATTCTAACTGCAAGAGACACCTGGACTGATCGCGTTCAGGGTCTGAAATCAGGTGCGGATGATTACTTGGGAAAACCCTTTCATTTTGAAGAGCTGTCAGCACGCATTAATGCACTGATACGAAGAAGCACTGGCAGATCACAGCCAGAATTGTCTGTTGCAGGATTTATGCTTGATGAAGATCGCCAGCAAATCAGTTTTCCCGATGGGCAGACCCGGCCTCTCACAGGCACAGAGTTTAAACTATTGCGTTACCTGATGATGAACCCTGACAAACTGCTATCTAAACAGCGATTAACCGACCATGTCTATGAATGGGATCACGATAGGGATAGCAATGTACTGGAAGTCTATGTGCGTCGTTTAAGAGAAAAAATTGGGCGTGAATACATTGAGACACAACGTGGCCAGGGCTATTTGTTCAGGAGCAATCCTTGAGATCGCTTGAGAGAAAGGTCGTTGCTGGTCTGAGCATACTGTTGATTGTGGCGTTTTCAGTCATTCTGCTATTTTCTGTATTAGCAGTAAAAAGTCTGAGTGAATCTTATGTATTTACGCGCCTTGAGCATGATGCCGAAGCACTACTTGCGGCCGTCTGGAAAAATCCCAAAGGCCTTACCCGCATACGAGAGGGCCGAATAACACCTATCTATCAACAGCCTTATTCGGGGCATTATTTCCAGTTAATTTTCAGCGATGGCTTTCGCCTCAACTCAAGATCAACCTGGGATTACAGTTTTGAAACTCATGAAGTTCCAGTTAGCAAAATCGAAACTTACTCATTGACTGGTCCTGATGAGCAGATGTTGCTTGTCCGATCAGCCGGTTATGAAAAGAACGACTTGAAGTTTACCTTATCCGTTGCAGAAAACATTGAACCGCTTGAGTCTCAGATACGTTTTTATCAGCTCATTTCTTTCGTAACTCTCATCCTGGCAGCACTGATCATTATCTTGAGTCAGAGATATATTTTAAGAAAAGGTTTTCGTGAACTGGATAAAGTCAGGGATGAAATCAAACAGATTTCTAGTGGTGAATTACAGCAACTTTCAGACATAGGACCAACCGAGGTACAACCTGTCACCATAGAAATTAATCGTCTTTTAAAGCAACTGCAGAAAAGATTGAGGCGTTCGCGAGATGCGCTAGGCAATCTGGCTCATGCCCTTAAATCTCCAATCAGCCTTATGACCTATGAAATCGATCACTTGTCAGTTACAGAGCCTGAAAAAAAGAATTTGTCAGATAATTTGTCACGAATACGCAATCTGATCGATAGAGAACTAAAAAGAGCTCGGCTAGCAAGTGGTGATGCCGGGCGATATTTTAACCCCTCAAAAGATATCCCAGACCTGATTCAAGCATTGCTACAAATTTATCATGAACGCCAAATAGACATTCAGCATAATTCCTTGCCTGATAAAAACTTACCCGTTGACCATGAAGATATGTTGGAGCTGTTAGGTAACCTGCTCGATAATGCCTGCAATTGGACTTATACAGCTGTGTATATAGATATAAAAACCGAAGACAAACTATTTATCTCAATTTCAGACAACGGACCTGGAGCTACTGAAGAGGAAATTGCAGACATGGTTAAGCGCGGTGTCAGAATTGATGAGAATAAATCTGGCTCAGGTCTGGGGCTTTCCATTGTCCATGATATTGTGAGTGACTATTCCGGAACGATTGAATATGCAAAATCAAAAGAAATGGGCGGCTTACAAGTGAGTGTGGCAATTCCGTTAGCACAACTTCATTGATTATTCTGAGCACTGTATGTGCTTTTCAGCTTAGTTTCAGCTTCTCCTAATAAGATAATAATAGACAGGGAAAACGGTCAAGTAAATTTTCATGGGAATGAAGACAGTTGTTGATTGTAGGAGATTGAAAATGAACACCAAACTTACAGT
>JABDQZ010000044.1 GCA_013041975.1 Gammaproteobacteria bacterium | reverse complement strand
ACCTTGTTGCCTACCCAGGCAATGGCCATGGTACTGGCAAAATGGCTAAGTCCACGAATAGCGAAAACACCAAGCATGACAATTGGCATCCAGAACATATAGACCGGATCTTGTTCAACAAAGCTGCCATCCAGCAAGGGTTTTAGCATGGCCGGTACCGCTGTTTCAGATGCGGCAAGTACAACCATGGCAACAATACCGGCAGCAAACTGTTTCCAGTAAGGTTTTACATAGGTCAGCAGTCGCAGATAAAGAGAATTGCTCATGCGTACATCATATCAGTAAAAGCGTGGTTCGCCGGGAGGGCGTTCGCGAAAACGCGGATAGCTCCACCCATATTGAGCCGGCTCCTTGTCAACCCAGCGTTCAATGGCCAGGTTCAGGCGGAGCGTGTCTGATTCGATACTGTCTCCGGGAAAACCGGGTAATGGTGATTCTATAATCAGGTTGTAGCCTTCATTGTTCTCGCGGCGCAGCACAGTAACAGGGAGTACGGTGGCTTTGGTCATGCGTGCAAAACGACTGACAGCGGTATTGGTTGCAGCCGAAATGTTGAAAAAGTTGGCAAAAGTAAACTGCTTGTGGCCGGGGGTCATATCATGCCTGATCAAAACCGCCCGGTTCTGTTTCAGGGTATCAGTTATGGCTTTCAGGTCTTCATGCATGAGGAAGGATCTGACCTGATGTTTTCGATGAGTGCGAACCTGCTCATCGACAGACTCAATGCGATGCGGGTGGTAGATCTCGGTGACTGGCACCAGTTTTCCCAGGCAGCGGGACAGGATGTCAGGCGTCGTAAATTGCGCACTGGCCAGTATGACGCCTTTGCCATGACTCAAGGCGTTTTCAAGGTTTTGCAGGCCTTTTACATGAATCAGTTGTTTGAATTTATCATCCGGCATCCACCAGCTGATGGCCATTTCCACTATGCCCATACCGACATTTTCGAAGTGTTCTAGTAACAGTTCACGATTCTGTTGGGGTGACAGGATTGGAAAACAGGTATCGATATTTATGGCAGCAATGCGACTGTGTTCCTGATCCAGTTGCATTACACGGCGACCGATAAAACGTCCCAGCGCCAACTGGGTAGGGTATTTGAGTTTGGTAGTGTGCTTGAGGAACCAGAACCCTGTTTTCAATAGTTTTAACAAAAAAAGGGAAGACCCCTTTTCAGAGCCCTGTTCAATAGGGAAGTTCTGTTTCATACATCAGTCAGTTAAATAGTTTGACGCATAGTGTATTTCATAAGGATTCCTGTCGCTATCGATCATGTTAGACTTTGCTCACATTTTGTGGCTCGGAAACCGAAATGAAAGAATTACCGGATTTTAACAAGGCTCGTGTACTGGTGGTAGGTGATGTCATGCTGGATCATTACTGGCATGGACAGACTAACCGGATTTCGCCGGAAGCGCCTGTTCCCGTGGTCAAGGTTCAGGGAGATACAGAACGGGCAGGCGGAGCAGGTAATGTTGCACTGAACATTGCGGCACTGGGTGGCCAGGCCAGCGTTATGGGACTTGCCGGTAAGGATAATAATGCGCAGAAACTGCAGGATATCCTCGAACAACAGGGTGTCGCGTGTCATCTGCATCGCCTGGAAGATTTTGCCACCATCACAAAATTGCGTGTGATCAGTCGCCATCAGCAACTGTTTCGGCTTGATTTTGAAGACGTGTTTCCCGAAGTCCTGCCCGAAAGCTGGATGACAACCTATGAAGGCCTGCTGGCGGATCACGATGTTGTGGTGTTATCTGATTATGGTAAAGGTACCTTGTCGGCCAGCAGACTTATGATTGATCTGGCAAACAAGGCAGGCAAACCGGTGCTGGTGGACCCAAAAGGTAATGATTTTTCCCGCTATCAGGGGGCCATGCTGGTGACTCCCAACAAGTCTGAATTTGAGGCTATCGCGGGTGAATGTGTAAATGATGCGGCGTTTGAATCAGCAGGTGTTGAGTTGATGCAGCAACATGGTTTGAAAAACCTGCTGATTACCCGCAGTGAAAAGGGCATGACACTGATTGAAGAGGATCAGACTGCGCGCCATATGCCAACCCAGGCGCGTGATGTTTTCGATGTCACAGGTGCCGGTGATACGGTGATCGCTGTGTTGGCTGCCGCCCTGGCGGCAGGTATGTCTCTTGAGGTGGCTACGCAGATATCCAATCTGGCTGCGGGCATCGTGGTTGGCAAGCTGGGTACGGCGACAGTGAGTTGTGACGAACTTAAGGCTGAACTGGCGCATCAGCAGGTTGTGCATCGTGGCATTATTTCCGAAGACGAACTGATACAAGCGATGGATGTCGCCCGAGACCGTGGTGAGACCATTGTCATGACCAATGGTTGTTTTGATATTCTGCATGCTGGCCATGTGACATATCTGGAAGAAGCCAGCCGTCTCGGGGATCGTCTGATTGTTGCCGTCAATATTGATGAAACCGTGCGGGCACTCAAAGGTGACGATCGCCCGGTTAATACGGTCGATAATCGTATGAAGGTATTGGCTGCGCTTGGATGTGTAGACTGGGTATTGCCCTTTACCGAACAAACACCGGAACGACTGATCTGTGAACTCAAACCTGATTTGCTGGTAAAGGGTGGAGATAATGATCCGGATAAAATTCCTGGAGCAAAATGTGTGCGCGAGAATGGCGGGCAGGTGGCCATAATGACCTATGTTGATGGCATATCAACGACTGAAATCGTCAAATCTATCAGGGATAAGGGATGACCAATGTGGACGTTATCGTCATTGGTGGTGGTATAGCCGGTTTATGGACACTGGCAAGATTGCGTCAGTCAGGTTATGACGCCTGGCTTGTAGAATCATCTGGTATAGGTGGCATTCAAAGCATTGCTTCGCAGGGCATTATTCACGGTGGTACCAAGTATGCTCTTGGAGGAAAGCTTGGAGATTCTGCCAAAGCCATAGGCGATATGCCTGGTGTCTGGAATGACTGCCTAAACGGTGCAGGTGAAGTGGACCTCTCGGGTGTTGAAATACACACCAAAACCCAGTTGATGTGGTCAACCAGAAGTGCGGTATCCAGGGTAGCCGGTTTTTTTGCCGGAAAACTGATGGAAGATCGCATGTCGCCGATGGCAAGAGCGGATTACCCTGCACCATTCAATCATGCAGCTTTTGATGGTGTGCTATACCGGTTAAATGAACCTGTATTAAATACCGCGTCGCTGATGTCTGAATTGTATCAACAGCTTAGCGATTTCTGTTTCAAAGGGAATGTTATCCTGAATGCTGATGAGCCCACACGGGTGACTTGTCAGGATCGCTTGTCCGGCGAATCCCTGGAAGTGAATGCCAGGCAAATTGTTCTGGCTGCAGGAGAGGGCAACGAGTCGCTGCTTGGGCAGTTGCACAGGCGTGCTCCTGTAATGCAAAAACGTCCGGTGCACATGACCTTGCTTAAATCAAGGCAGTTGCCCGCTGTTTATGCGCATTGTCTCAGTGCCAGCGCCAATCCGCGACTGACGATAACCAGTACCCGGGTTGATGATGCAACCTGCTGGTATGTTGGAGGCAATATTGCAGAAACCGGTATTAATCGAAATCGCGAAGAACAGATCCAGGCTTGCCAAAAGGAACTGCAAGAAGTTTTACCCTGGATGGGTTTCCAGCAGTGTGAATGGTCAGCCTTGATGATTAATCGGACTGAAATACAAACGCCAGGCAACAAGCGCCCGGATAGTTGCTATGTTGATGCTCATGGATCAGTCATCACTGTATGGCCTACCAAGCTCGCCTTTGCTCCCAGGGTTGCATCTGAAGTCATCGGCAAGCTTTCTGAAGCGGGAGTAACGCCATCTGAACTTCAATCAGCGAGGCCTGAGTGGCCAGCGCCGGAGCTGGCAACATGGCCATGGCTGAATACGCAATGGAGTTAGGCTAGTGAAATTGAGAGCACTGGGAAGTACCGGCATGGAAGTCAGTCCTCTGGGCCTGGGTACCGTCAAGTTCGGCCGCAACCAGCAGGTGAAATATCCATCGGCGTTTGATTTACCTGACGACAAGCAGGTTCGGAACATTCTTTCATTAACCCGTGAACTGGGCATAAACCTGATTGATACTGCTCCCGCCTATGGCAGCAGCCAGCAGCGTCTCGGGCAATTGCTGACGGCCCGCGATGACTGGGTAATAGTTTCCAAGGTAGGCGAGATTTTTGATGGCCAGTCACATTTTGATTTCAGTTTTGACTACACCATTGCAACAGTCGAGGAAAGTTTGCGAACCTTGAAAACCGATTACCTTGATGTTGTTTTGATTCATTCAGATGGAGATGACTTGCGTATCCTTAAGGAAGAAGGTGCCTTTGATGCGCTTGAAACTTTAAAACAGCGAGGACTGATCAGATCTCATGGCATGTCCAGTAAAACGGTTGAAGGCGGGCTGCAGGTTGTACAGCAGATGGATATCGTCATGGCAACCTGCAATCTTTCCTATAACGATGAACTGCCTGTATTACAGGCTGCTGCTGAAAAACATAGGGGCGTGTTGATTAAGAAGGGATTGCAAAGTGGTCATGTGGACGAACGGCATGATGTAAAAGATGCCATGAAATTTGTTTTTGACCAGCCCGGAGTGTCCAGCATGATTGTTGGAACCATCAATCCTCAGCACTTGCGATCCAATGTTGAAGACATCAATGCTGTGTTGTCATGAGACATCTTTATACATTATTCATCATAATACTCGCGCCGTTTTTTACTCTGCGCCTGTTCTGGAAAAGCCGCTTGAATCCGGGGTATCGGCAACGCTGGCTGGAACGCTTTGGTTTTTTTGAAACTCCAGCGATACAACAGTCAATCTGGATTCATGCGGCTTCAGTGGGTGAAGTGCAGGCAACTCAACAACTGGTTAAACAGTTGCAGCAGCGTTACCCGGGAAAGCAGATTGTTTTCTCAACAACAACGCCAACGGGAGCAGAACGGGTAAAACTGTTATATGGCAATGATGTTATCCATTTTTATTTTCCCTACGATATTCCCTTCGTTATCAAAAGGTGGCTGAGGCAGGCCAGGCCAGAAAAACTGATCATGATGGAAACCGAAATCTGGCCGAACCTGTTGATTGCCTGCCATGAAACTCAGATTCCTGCCATTCTGGCCAATGGACGACTGTCTGAAAAGTCATTGCGAGGTTATCGTCGTTTCGGCAGGTTTGCGCAACAGGTTTTCCAGTCAATCCGCGTGGTCGCTGTGCAGAGCGTGGATGATGCAGAACGCTTCAAACAAATTGGCGTAAGAGCGGATCAGATGGACATCACAGGCAGCGTGAAATTTGATGTCAGCCAGCCTGCTATTGTCAGAGAGCAGGCCGAAGCCATGAGAAGGCTCATTGGCAGTGGAAGACCGGTCTGGATTGCTGCCAGTACCCGTGAAGGCGAGGAAGAAGCTGTGCTTGCTGCCCATGCGCGGATTTGTGAAAAAATACCGGCAGCATTGATGATTCTGGTGCCGAGGCATCCTGAACGCTTTGACAAAATTGCCCAGCTTTGCGAACAGCGTGGCTTCACATTGATGCGCCGTTCTTCAAACAGAACCTGTACTGCTGAACATAAAATTTTTCTCGGTGACAGCATGGGGGAGCTGCCGATGATGTATCAGGTTGCTGATGTTGCTTTCGTCGGTGGCAGTCTGGTGGATACGGGTGGGCAAAACGTGCTTGAACCTGCTTCATTTGGGCTGCCAGTGTTGTTTGGGCCATCCATGTATAACTTTGCCACAATCAGCGAAATGCTGCTTTGTGAGCAGGCCGCTTTGCGTGTTGATGATGCAGTGGCACTGGCGGATCAGGTTATTGCCTGGTTGTCAGATGCCAGTGAAAGAGCGAAATTTGGAGAAAACGCACGACGACTGGTTGAGGAAAATCGTGGGGCTACTGAAAAACTGGTTTCCCTGATTTCAACACTGGATTAATTTCATTTCAGTATTTCGAAATACGTCGTTATTGTCTTCTCGTTTTCATTTGTTGACCCAGTCTGTGTAACTGCTCGGTTTTAAGAAGTTGCTCTGCGGCTGGTAACAGCAGTGCGTTTTCCTGTTCAATATGTTGATCATAGCTTTGCTGCAGCATGCGGGCCTGATTGGTCATAATGGCGAGAGTGACCAGGTCAGTGTTTTTCACAACAGGTTCAAATTTTAACCAGAGTTTGTCCAGTTCAAAATGTTCCAGTTTCAGTTTGCTGATGAGCGCAGTGATATCCTGGCTGAGTTGGGGAGATGCCAGCAGTAGAGGAAACAGGCCTTGCTCCTCATCTTTATGATGGTGAGGGACTGATACAGAAAAGTAACGGTAGAGTTTTTTGCAGGTGGCATGGGCATCTTCATCTGGCGAATGAGTTTCCAGGTACGTACATAGATCAACAAGAAGCTGGCAGTGCTGGCGGATTTTTGCATGACAGGCCTCTAACAGCTCAAGAGGCTTAGCGAAATCAGGAGCGGGTTCGGGCATGAGCCGATCAAGCGTGGAATTGGGCACTTTTCGTCATTCCATGTCCGGCTGGTGCCTGGACCAGCGAATCAAAAACAGGGTAGGCAATAGATCCTGATTTAAAAACTGAAAGCTTCTTTTGCTGGAACACTTTCAAGGGTTTCTATTTCAGTTTCAAACAGGGTTTCCGTTCTGAAATTGTCACCATGAATGCGGGTAGTGAGCTGTGCGGACATATTGGGGCTGTTACCGGTAATCATGAACAGGCGACCACCGTCATTGAGTTCCTTTGGCAGTATGTTCTTGCAATCAGGGATATTGGCAGTGACAGCAATGACATCAAAAGGAGCTGTCCCCGGGATTGTGTGAATGCCATCATTGATCTGCAGGATAATATTGTTGAGATCCAGGGTTGCCAGATTACCAGCAGCCTGGGTGGCAATTTCGTTATCAATCTCGATGCTGGTTACCTGCTTGCCCAGACGTGCAAGACACGCCGTTACATAGCCGCTGCCAGTGCCGATTTCCAGTATGGTGTCTGTGGGTTTGATATTCAAAGCCTGAAGCAAACGCCCCACGATGACGGGCTTGAGCATGTGATGACCATTTGCCAGTGGAACTTCTATGTCGGCATAGGCCAGTCCCTTGTATTCATCGGAGACGAAATTTTCCCGGGGTAATTCCTGCATAACCTGTAAAACCCGTGGGTCCATAACTTCCCAGGGGCGAACCTGTTGTTCAACCATGTTAAAACGGGCCTGTTCGTAGCTGTTCTCGGTCATGAGGGGTCTCGCTCTGTCTGAATATTCTTGGTGGATTTTACTCGGTTCCTGGTGAAGGTCAAAATTGGGGAATGGAATATGAGCCCTGTGCCTTTCCAGACGCGCCGTGAATCCATCCATGGAGGCTCTCGGCCACATCCCTGTGGCCGAACGGTCTGGAAAGGCACAGGGCTCATATTCCCTCAAGATTAAGAGTGATTTTCTCACCATAATTGTTGGGGAAAGAGGACTACACCCGCTGCTTTCAGGGCATTACGAGGCATGGATGCCGAGGAAGAGCTTGCATGGATGCATTCACAGCGGCACTGAAAACAGCGGGTGTAGTCCTCTTTCCGGTCTCGATGTAAGCTTAATAACTGGTTGAAAACTAACCCCTCATCCATTAACGTGACAGAATATATAAGTCAGCCAGGGGTGCCTGAATATTTTCAGGCTGAGATAGTCCCTTGGAACCTGATCCAGTCAATACTGGCGTAGGGAGGCTGAATGCATGTCGTTTTGCGTTCACTTTCCAGCCGCAGGAGAAAAAATGAGCGCAATACCTGAAGATTTTATCGAAAAAGCCAACCGCCTGTCCGAGGATGTAACGCGTCCGTTTCCCGGGTCAAAAAAGATTTATATCGAAGGCTCCCGTCCTGATATTCAGGTGCCCATGCGCGAGGTTTCCCAGTCTCAGACAACGACAACGGCAGAACCGGAAGATAATCCACCGATTACTGTTTACGATACTTCAGGGCCATTTACCGACCCGGATGTTTCCATTGACCTTTTGAAAGGCATGCCTGATTTACGTTCTAAATGGATCGAAGAGCGTGCAGATACCGAACAGCTTGATGGGCCAACTTCAAGCTACGGGCAGGAGCGTCAGAGCAATGATGAGCTGCAACACCTGCGCTTTGAGCATATCCGGGCTCCACGTCGCGCAAAAGCCGAAAAAAATGTTACCCAGATGCACTATGCGCGCCAGGGCGTTATCACACCTGAAATGGAATTTGTGGCTATTCGGGAAAATCAGCGACTCAACGAAATGCGTGCCGATCCCCGTTATGCGAAATATCTCAAACAGCATGCAGGGCAGAGCTTTGGTGCCAATATTCCTGATGAAGTGACGCCTGAATTTGTACGTTCAGAAATAGCGGCAGGTCGTGCCATTATTCCATCAAACATCAACCATCCGGAGCTGGAGCCAATGATTATTGGCCGCAACTTCCGCGTAAAAGTAAATACCAATATTGGTAATTCTGCGGTGACCTCATCGATTGAAGAAGAAGTTGAGAAAATGGCCTGGTCAGCCCGCTGGGGTGGGGATACCTTGATGGACCTTTCCACCGGTAAAAACATTCACGAAACCCGTGAATGGATTTTGCGCAACTCACCCATGCCAATTGGTACGGTGCCCATTTATCAGGCACTGGAAAAGGTAAACGGCAAGTCTGAAGACCTGACCTGGGAAATCATGCGTGACACATTGATCGAGCAGGCGGAGCAGGGTGTTGATTATTTCACCATTCATGCCGGCGTGTTGTTGCGCTATGTACCACTGACCGCAGATCGTGTCACCGGCATCGTCTCGCGTGGTGGTTCAATTCTGGCCAAATGGTGTCTGGCACACCATGAAGAGAATTTCCTCTATACCCATTTCGAGCAAATCTGCGAAATCATGAAAGCCTATGATGTGGCCTTTTCACTGGGTGATGGGCTGCGTCCCGGGTGCCAGGCTGATGCCAATGATGCTGCGCAGTTTGGCGAGCTGGAAACACTGGGGGAACTGACAAAAATTGCCTGGGAACATGATGTGCAGGTGATGATTGAAGGTCCGGGCCATGTGCCAATGCAGATGATCAAGGAAAACATGGAAAAAGAGCTGCGCGACTGTTTTGAAGCGCCGTTCTATACACTCGGTCCTCTGGTGACTGATATTGCCCCCGGTTATGACCATATCACTTCAGGTATTGGTGCGGCTCAAATAGGTTGGTATGGCACGGCAATGCTTTGTTATGTCACGCCCAAAGAACATCTTGGCTTGCCGGATAAAAACGATGTGCGTGATGGCATCATTACCTACAAGCTGGCTGCCCATGCGGCTGACCTGGCAAAGGGGCTGCCTGGTGCGCAGGTACGTGATAATGCCCTGTCAAAAGCACGTTTTGAATTCCGCTGGGAGGACCAGTTCAATCTTGGTCTTGATCCGGAAAAAGCGCAGGAAATGCACGATGAGACTTTACCCAAGGATTCAGCCAAGGTTGCACATTTTTGCTCCATGTGTGGCCCGCATTTCTGTTCGATGAAAATAACCCAGGATGTACGTGACTATGCCGCGTCTCACAAGTTCAAGAACATTGGTGTGGCTGTCGAAGAAGGCATGAAAGAAAAATCTGAAGAATTTCTCAAGCAGGGTGCTGAAATCTACAAGGAAATCTAACTGCTTTTTCCTTTCGGTATTGGCATCTGCGTCGCTTTAGCGCCCTCATCCTTGCAGGCGCCCCTTGGGGGGAGCTGCTTCCGTGTCGTAGCGATATTGAGTTGTTGATTCAGTCATGCAGCCATTTAAATGCATCTCCGAGGTTGTCGAAGTACTGCACTTCTCCTGACAAAAACCATGATGCCACTTTGGCGGATGTTTCCAGCCATTGTTGATTACCGTAGATAGCGATTTTTTCAAATTCATTATTATGTTTAAGGCCGAATTTGAAATCATCCCAGGCAGCACGCAAATCCCAGCCTTCCAGTTCCATGGCATCAAACAATACTTTGACTTTGGCATCCTTTACCGCATGCATCGCTGAGTCCACCAGGGGATTGATAATTTCATAATCAGCGTGGGTTAATTTTCCTGATGCCTTGATATCCAGTGAAAAATCATGATTGCCTGTCCGGGCAATACCTACCGATAAACCATGCCTGACAATTTCCATGACGAAGTCCTCCGTTGCTTTATGGGTGTATAGCACTTCGTTTGTGACGTTTCCCAAAATAATCTGATATGGATCAATCAGGTAAAAAATATTTAGGACTGTATGCGTAGTAATGGCTGCATGGAGAAAATTTCTGGGTTGATCAGGCTGCTTTTTGTTCCAGGGCTTTGAGTCTGAACATCAGTATTGACCCAATAATCAACATCCCCGTAGCCAGATACAGGCCATTGCTGTAACTGCCATCACTGTATTCGGCAATCATTCCGGTAATTGCAGGTGCAGCGATCTGGGCGATTCCATACGAGATAGTCATCTTGCCCATCATTTTGGCAGGCTTGGTCGGATAGTAACGTCCGGCCATGCTGAGCACCAGGCTGACGATGCCGAGAAAGGTAGCGCCAAACAGTGCAGCACTGATCATCACCAGAAAGATATTGGCTGTCAGGGCAGGAATCAGTACAGCAACTATCTTGAGCAAAAATGCCATGATCAATGCGTTGATGTCGCCGACTTTCCTGGCGATAAGGTCCCACACGATGCAGGCTGGCGCTGCGGCCAGGCCTATTACCATAAACGTCCATGCGCCCTTGCCTTCCATTCCCGGCAGCTCGTTGACAATATCAACGATAAAGGTAGCGCTGACAACATAACCCACGCCGGCACAAAAATAGACAATCATGAAGGTTTGCAGGAAACGTTTTCCGGGAGGATTGTCCTGCATGGTATTACCTGATTGTGTTATTCCCGAAGCGTCAGGTTTTGGTAGCCAGCCCCATGCGGGAATCATCAAGAATAGACCGGCGATGGTCATCAGATACCATTGTTCGGACCACGACAGGTGAGTAAGTGTTAACTCTACTATGATGGCGCAGAAGGCGATACCCAATCCAAGACCACCAAAATGAATACCCAGTTCACTGCGAAAATCATGTCGAATCAGCCAGTTCATGATCAGGCCGGAGCCTATCAGTAACCCGGCAGCACTGCTTAAACCGGCGAGAAAACGTGAGGCCGACCATAACCAGAAGTTGTCACTGATACCCATCATCCAGGTTGTGAGAACTGCGACAACCAGACCTATGCGATAGAGCTTGTCCTTAAGCTGAAGATCACTGATGGAAGCTGCAATAATCGCCCCGCTTAGATAGCCGATGTAGTTAATGGCAGCCAGCCAGCCACCTTCCGAGATACCCAGTCCTGCCTGGGCCTGCATCAAAGGTAACATTGGTGTATAGGAAAAACGCGCAATACCCAGCATCAGGATAAGACTGATGATCCCAGCACTGAGCACCTTTAAGCGATCCAGCTGATTGGCCATATTTATTATTTTTAAGTTGTTGTCTAATAGAGCATATAGGTTTTACAGTCGTTGCCAACATTGTTTTTTCAATTCAAAGCATGCAGGTGCTTAATATGCTGACGAAAAATAAAGCATGAATTTTCTCATCGCACTTTCACCGGTGATGACATTGATCATCATTGGCTATGTGTTGCGCAAAACCACTTTTTTGCCCGATGCAGCATGGAGTGGAATTGAAAAACTTACCTACTACATTCTATTTCCCTCGTTACTGATTCATACATTGTCGCGTCAGAATTTGCAGGGCAGTGACTGGCATTCAATGTTGCTGGTTATTTTTGCCACACTTTTGCTATCAGCCACGGTGCTGGTTCTCTGGCATTTGCTGCGTCGTGCGGATTCAGATGCAACGTTTACCTCGGTTTTTCAGGGAGGGGTGCGTTTCAATACCTATATTGCGCTGGCAGTTGCCCAGGGCTTATATGGCGCGGCGGGCCTGGCTAAGGGTTCAATCGCTGTTGGTTTCATGGTGGTGTTGATCAACGTGGCCTGTGTTTCAGTCTTCGTTATCTGGGGTAACAGTGCAGCCAGAAGCATGCGGGCCTTTGTGCGTGAATTGCTGGTTAATCCTCTGATTATTGCCTGCATTATTGGCTGGGGGCTGGGTTTGACCGGAATGGGGT
>JABDQZ010000043.1 GCA_013041975.1 Gammaproteobacteria bacterium | reverse complement strand
CTCCAGCTTTCAATCCACTCAGTATTTCGCTTTTGCCATTACGCTGAATGCCCACTACCACATCGACAGGTTGAAACCGGCCTTTGCCAAGTGTCTTGACAATACTGGTGCGTTCGCCTGTTTCTATAATCGCTTCAGTGGGAACCACTAGTATGCCGCGTTTTGGGCCGCCATAGATGACAACTTCAGCAAACATATTGGCTTTTAGCAGTTGATCAGGATTATCAAAAATCAGGCGAGCACGTAGTGTGCGGGAATCAGGGTCTAGCTCTGGATAAATATAGTCAACCTTCCCTTCCCAGCTTTTCCCCGGGAAGGCCGGAACCGTAATTTCGGCTGTTAAACCCTGTTCTATCCAGCTGATCTGGTGTTCAAAGATATCTACCCAGACCCAGACTTTTGAGAGGTCTGCAATTGTAAGAAACTCCATCTCCGGTTTTAAATACATCCCTTCCCTGGCAGCTAACATAGTCACAAGACCCTTTGCTGGAGCATAAACTGGAACACGGTTCTGACTTTTACCCGTTTTCTTAATCTGCTCGATAGTCGTCTCTGCAACGCCCAGTAGTCTCAAACGATTCTTGGCTTTTGAGGCACGCTGAGGACCTGTTTGTTGCAGGGCAATCAGATAGTCAAGTTGTGCAGAAAGAATTTCAGGAGAATAAAACTCTCCGACTTTTTCACCTTTTTTGACCGGTTCTCCTTCAGCTCGAATGAGTAGTGTTTCCATCCAGCCATCAGTCTTGGGATGAAGGTGTGTCAAAGTTGTTTCGTCGTAATCAACACGACCCACAGTTCTGATATATTTCCAGATGGTATCGATTTCGGCCTTTGTTGTGCGGACTCCCATATTTTGAATGACAGCACTTTGAACCTCTACGGCAGGATACTTATCATCATTGGATTCAATGAGTTTCGAAACCAGGTCCATTCCACAAATCGGGCAGCTACCAGGTTCATCACGAATGATTTGAGGATGCATTGGGCAAACGTATTTGGGGTCTAAATGCTTGGCAGCATGCTCCATCGCTGTATCATTCAAGGCATTTTCTATAGTTTCTGTAGGTTGTCCCTCCTTGTTCTCAGCACAAGAAGCGGTTAAAAACAAAATCAGCACTACAAGTGCATTTTTCAATGACATCAGATTAAAAGACTGCATGAGTCTTCTCCGTATAGGTACAGTGTGTATCACTCACAGATAAGACCGTGAGCCTGAGATGTGCTATGTACTATATGGAGTAACGTGGAGGTCGAAATGGTGGTGATGCAGACCGGGAATTATAGGGCTCCAGATAGGTTTCCTGGATAGTGCTTGAATTGAAGAATATTAAATTGGTCGAGAAACTGATAAGCGTTAGAGCAGCAGGCATGGCAAATTTGCAGCATTCACATGTTGCTACCCCTGTTTCCGGACAAAAGTTGCTATTCTTATCATCGGCTTGCTGATGACAAGGCATTTGATTGTCTTGAGCCTGAGACTGATTCCCAGCGTAAGAAATACTGGCAAAAGGCAAAGCAAAAATCAAAAAACTCAAGAATATGCTTAATATATTTTTACATTTACATGTCATGGGATAATGATATTAGGGTATGGATATAAAAATTACCACTATCTCTGCTTTTATAAAGTAACAGACTTTTCAGGGATTTATGGATTTCTTATACCTTTAAAGAGTAACTACCTGTCACATAAAACAATACTCAACCTGCAACCTCAGCAGGTACTATCTATACTTTAGAGAAAGTCTTATTAAGCAACATTAGTCTTAGAGATCTTATGATGAACAACAAACCTAAAATAATGATTTTGGCAAGTCTGATCACTGCCTTTGGCATAACCACAGTGAACGCCAATGAGTACAAATTACAGCGTTCGGGCCAGATGGAAATGATGGAGCGGCACCAGGATCAACGTAAGGAACTGAGAGAGACCCATAGAGCCGATTTGAAAGACATTCGTGAGCTGCATACAAAGGAACTGGATCTGTTACTAAAGCAACAGGAAAATGAACGCAGTGCAGAACGGAGCAGGCGTTTGCGGCGTTAAGGCAGTTTAAGCGTCCTTGAAAAGAAAGCCCGGCAAACTAAACGGAATCTGGGCTTAAAGCAACACCCCATGAACATTTAAGGGAGAGGAAAAGAAGTTCATGTATGAAGTTGGATCTTAAATGGGATGGTTCCAAAAAGTTCAATAGCCCATAAACGACAAAACCCCGGCTTGTGGCCGGGGTTCCAGTGATTGCATTGTAAACAATCTCAATGCGAGTTCCACTGGTAAGCAGGAACTGCGCGCAACAATAGTCTAGTAGCAAGATTGAGTCATTGATATTTCTCAGTCTCTTATGTTCAGTTAAGAATAACTGCCTGATGAGGAGTCAGCTCGTTAAAGCAGATGGAAATACGATTGACGTATATGATTAATTGGTTTCGCACTGGCTGAC
>JABDQZ010000039.1 GCA_013041975.1 Gammaproteobacteria bacterium | reverse complement strand
CCACTTTTACCGGTAGCGTTGCCGGGTTCATCAACCAGCTGTGAAGCTGCCAATAAGCAACGCACAACATGCAAAAGGCAAACAATCCAAAGGCGACAGAGCGTGCAATCATTTCTGAACGCTCCTGCTTCTTGCGTGTTTTTTCGGCAACTTTTTTATTTGCAGCTTTTGCCATTTAACTCACCGTCTGTTCCAGTATTTTCCAAACCAGTTGTTCAAAGTTGATACCAACGGCATTCGCTGCCATCGGCACCGACTGTGACTGGTCATACCCGGTACACTGTTGACTTCGATAAACCAGGGGTTGGATGCTTCATCAACCATTAGATCAACACGTCCCCAGTCACTGGCACCCGTAGCGTCAAACGCTGCTTTTGCCAGTTGTGCAAATTTCTGTTCCGCCTGTTCATCCAGACCACTGGGGATGTGGTATTGCGTAGTATCCAGTTCATATTTGGCTTCGTAATCATAAAATTGATTGGTGCTTTCCAGTCGAATCATCGGCAGTACACGATCACCCAGAATCGATGCCGTGTATTCCTTGCCTGTAACCCAGCGTTCAACCATGACCTGGCTGTCAAACCTTGCAGCTTCCTGCCAGGCCTTTTGCAGGCTTTTAACATCCTCGACATAAGCCATACCGATACTGGAACCTTCATGTACCGGCTTGACCATCAATGGAAAACCAAGCTCAACAGCTGCCTGTATATCCTCTTCAGAAGAAAGCAATGCAAAACCGGGTGTAGGCAACCCCATACCCTGCCAAAGCAGCTTGGTACGATACTTGTCCATGCTGACCGCCGATCCCATAACACCGCTGCCGGTGTATGGCAGCCTCATGGTTTCCAGCAATCCCTGGATAACACCATCTTCACCACCACGCCCATGTAATACATTGAAAACACGATCAAGATCTTCCGCTGCCAGCTGTGCTGGTGCATTTTCTTTGATATCAATCGCAATGGCATTGACGCCCTGTTGCTTCAAGGCCTCATAGACAGCCTGGCCACTGACCAGTGATACCTCACGCTCAGCGGCGGTACCTCCCATCAGCACACCAACACTTCCAAAATCTTCAGGAGATGTAATACGCATCAGTTCAACTCCCTTACAGCCTTGCCAATGACATGAAATTCGCGTTGCAAACGCACACCTGTTTGCTCAAATACGATTCTGGCCATGTCATCCACCAGCATTTCGATATCAGTCGCCGTCGCATTACCGCGATTGATTACAAAATTGGCATGTTTTTCCGAGACACAGGCATCTCCAATACACTTGCCTTTCAAACCACAGCTTTCGATCAGCCTGGCGGCATAATCACCTTGCGGATTTCTGAAAGTCGAACCGCAGCTTGCCTGACCGATCGGCTGGGAATCCGATCGCTTTTCAAGCAATGCCTTGATTTTTTGTTGGGCTTTTTCAATATCGCCTTTTTTCAGCCTGAAACAGGCCGACAAGAACCATTCTTTTTGTTCAGGCAGCTGCACTTCGCGATAGCTGATGCCGAACTCATCAGGGTATCGGCGTGTTACTGTGCCATTGCGTGACAGCATTTCCACATGTTCAACGTATTGCCAGGTTTCCCCACCGAAAGCCCCGGCATTCATAGCCAGTGCACCACCAACGGTTCCTGGTATACCTGCGAAAAACTCGAGCCCCACCAAACCCTTGCGAGCAGCATGACGTGCAGCTACGGCACAGCTCACACCAGCCTCAGCGGTAAAACGGTGTTCATCATCATCTGTAATTTCTGACAAGCAGCCCCTGGTATGGACAATGGTGCCCTCAAAACCTGCATCACGAACCAGCAGATTACTACCCAGTCCCACCCAGGCGATATCTTCTTCAACAGGCAAATGACGCAGGAAGTCCACCAGATCATCACGGTCTGCTGGACGATAGAGTTGACGCGCAACACCACCGGCTTTCCAGCTGGTGTGCCTGGACATGGATTCCTGTTGTCGCATTTCACCTCGCATCACTGCACATCTCTCAATTGACATAGTGCTGCTTTCAATTCAGCGGCAACGGCACCGATATCACCTGCTCCGGATGTCAGCACGATATCGTCCTGCTTGATCAGCCCATCCAGCAAAGCAGGCAATTCATGAATATCATCCAAAAAAATGGGCTCTACCTGACCACGGGCACGAATAGCCTGTACCAGTGCACGACCATCCGCGCCCTGAATCGGCGACTCACCGGCTGGATAGACTTCACTGACAATTAATACATCTACCGCTGACAACACTTTGACGAAGTCATCGAACTGTTCCTGGGTCCGTGAATAACGGTGTGGCTGAAAAGCCAGCACCAGGCGTTTTTCAGGCCAGCCGTTTCTGACCGCCTCGATGGTTGCTGCCACTTCACTGGGATGATGACCGTAATCATCAATCAACATGATATTGTCTTCACCAACCTGGCAATCCGTTCTGACCTGGAAACGACGGCCAACGCCTTCAAATTCGTTGAGTGCCTGACAGATGTTTTCAACCGAGACCCCCAGTTCAAGTGCCACGGATATGCCGGCCAGCGCATTCAACACATTGTGAGTGCCTGGCATATTGAGACAGATAGAAAACGTTTCGCCCGCTTTTAACTGCACGTCAAAATTCGTCTGGTATCCAGACTGGCAGACATTGAGCGCCCGGATGTCGGCATCTTCGCTCAAGCCATAGGTTTTAACCTGACGCCCGATTTCACCCAGAATATCGCGGATGTTTTCATCATCAATACAAACAATTGCGAGCCCGTAAAACGGCAGGTTGTGTAAAAACTCGATAAAGGTCTTGCGCAGTGTTGCAAAGTCGCCACCATAGGTTTCCATGTGGTCGGCGTCGATATTGGTCACTACCGACAGCATGGGTAATAGATGCAGGAATGAAGCATCACTTTCATCAGCTTCTGCTACCAGAAAATCACTCTCGCCCAGATGCGCATAGGTGCCGGCAGAGTTAAGACGACCACCGATCACATAGGTTGGATCCAGACCACCGACAGTCAACAGGCTGGCAATCAGACTGGTCGTCGTGGTTTTGCCATGCGTTCCCGCAACGGCAATGCCATAACGGAAACGCATCAGTTCAGCCAGCATTTCGGCACGCCTGACTACCGGTATCAGTTTTTCATTGGCTGCCAGCAGCTCGGGGTTTTCCGGGTTGATGGCGGTAGAGACCACGACGGCATCAGCACCTTCAATATGACTGCCATCATGTCCAATGAATATCTTCGCACCTGAATCTTCGAGCTTTTCGGTCGCAGCATTTTTCCTGATATCCGAACCGGACACGTCATAACCGAGGTTAAGCAATACCTTGGCAATGCCATTCATACCCACACCACCAATACCAACAAAGTGAATGCGACGTACAAATCCCATTTCAGTATTAGCGCGACGCTGTGGCTGTGAGTTAATCATACGAGCAACTCCTCACAGGCATCTGCAATCAATTGGGCTGACTTTGGCTGAGCCAGGCTTTGTGCTGCAGCGGCCATGGTTTTCAGTCTCAAAGCGTCTGGCAATAGCTCTTTCAATTTCCCGGCCAGTATTTGAGCCGTCATCTCTTTTTGTGGCATCAACTGCGCGGCTCCAGCATCGACCAGGAATGCCGCATTATGTGTTTGATGATCATCAACCGCATGAGGGAAAGGCACCAGTATCGAACCGATACCAACGGCCGTCAGCTCAGATACAGTCAAAGCCCCACTTCGACAGACCACGAGATCTGCCCATTTATAAGCACCGGACATATCATCGATAAATTCAATCACTTCAGCATTTATTCCAGCGTTGTGGTAAGCCCGGGCCGTTACCTCTGCCTTGTTTCTACCTGCCTGATGCCTGATTAGCGGTCTTTCAGTTTCATCTACCAATGCCATTGCTAAAGGCAGGGTTTCGTTCAATGCCTGTGCACCCAGCGAACCACCCATAACCAGTAAATGAGGTCTGTCTCCATGGGCACAGATTCTTGTTTCAGGTTGCGGCAGGTCTAGCAATTCATTGCGCACCGGGTTTCCGGAAATAACGGCATTAACACCTTTATCAAAACTGTCTGGAAACGCCTGAAACACCTTGCTGGCCATTTTCGCTAACCAGCGATTGGTCATACCCGGAATGGTATTCTGTTCCTGAATTAGTAACGGCTTATTCATCAGGCGAGCCACCAGGCCTCCGGGACCTGATGCAAACCCACCCATACCGATCACAAGCTGTGGTCGTTTAATACGGATCACCTTGAATGCCTGCCACATGGCATGAATCAATCGCAAAGGCATTATTATTTTCTGCAACAAACCTTTTCCCCTGACTCCCCGGATATCGATAAACTGCATTTCGATCTCATAACCAGGCACGGTACGAGCTTCAAAACTGTCAGGCGTGCCCAGCCAGAACACATCATGACCACGTTGCTTTAACTCCAAGGCAACAGCTAGAGCCGGAAACACATGCCCCCCTGTTCCTCCTGCCATTACCATCACGCGACCCGCCATGTCTTTTTCCTTTTGGAGGTCTGTTTAAGCTGACGGTTTTCATAGTCAATCCTCAACAACATCGCCAGAGACAGGCAGGCAACAATGATGCTGTTTCCACCAAAACTCATGAATGGCAAGGTAATACCCTTGGTTGGCAGCAAGCCCACATTAACGCCTATATTGACGAAGGCCTGAAAACCCATCCATACAGCAATACCGTAAGCTACATAAGCTGCAAATCTCCTGCTCTTCATTAAAGCCTCGGTACCGATTACAAAAGCTCTCCATACAAACAATGCCAACACCAATACGACAACAACTGTTCCGAACAGACCAAACTCCTCACCAATGACAGCCATCAGAAAATCATTATGGGCTTCCGGCAGGTAAAACTGCTTCTGAATACCATTGCCGTAACCAACGCCTGTCCATTCACCACGCCCGAAAGCAATCAGCGCCTGTGCCAGTTGATAACCACTACCATTCACATCAGCCCATGGATCCAGATAACCGGTAAACCTTGCCATGCGGTAATCTGAAGTCAGTATCAGCGTAGCCAGAACACCACCAATACCTCCGATTATTACGATAAACTGCAACAACTGCGCGCCACCCAAAAACAACATACCCAGGGCAGTCACCAGAATCACAATGGTGGTCCCCATATCTGGCTCAGAAACAATCAACGCTGATGCCAGGCCAAGCAATACCATTGGATACATAAATCCTTTAAGGCTGTGACGCACTTCCACATGACGCCGCACCAGATAGCCTGCCATGTAAAGAATGACGAATAGCTTCATAAACTCCGAGCTTTGCAGATTGAATATACCCAGCGGAATCCAGCGGGTGGCACCACCGGCACTGCGACCAATTCCCGGGATGAGAACCAATACCAGCAATACCAGCCCGAAGACAAAAAGATGCACGCTGTATTTCTGCCAGAGATTACTGGGGATCTGCATAACAACCAGCCCGCCAGCCAAACCCATCAGAATTGAGAACAGGTGTTTCCAGCTGTAATAGAAAGGGACTCCAAACTTGTCACCCAGATGCAATGATGCAGAAGTCACCATCAGAAAACCAAAACCAAGTAAGGCAAAGCCCAGCAACAACAGTAAATAATCCAGTTCTGCCGTAGCAGCCTGTCTCGCTGTATGGTTACGCCGGTTTTTCATGACTGCCGCACTCATTGCTTCACCCTGCGAACAGCTTCCATGAAAACTTCTCCGCGATGTTCATAGCTTTTGAACATATCGAGACTGGCACAGGCTGGTGATAACAACACCCTGTCTCCAGACAAGGCCAGGCTGGCAGCCTTACTGACAGCATCTGTCATGTCTGTTGCTGAAACATTGTTTACACTTTCCGGTACGATGCACCGAATATCCTCAGTATCGCGACCGATCAGCACAACGCCTCGACAGGTCTCTGCCAACACTGTACCCAGGTCAGAAAAATCTGCACCCTTGCAGTCTCCTCCGAGAATAACCACTGACTTGCTACCATCATCCTTATGCAATCCATACAGGGCCGCCTTGCAGGCACCCACATTAGTTGCCTTGGAATCGTTATAGAACATGACACCGGCAATTTCAGCCACGTACTGTGTTCTGTGAGGCAGCCCGCCAAAACGCTGCAATGCTGAAAGCATTTTGCCCGAATCCAGTCCAGCCGCCTTACCCAGGGCAAGTGCAGCCAACGCATTGGCATTATTATGCTTACCAGAAATCAACAGGCTATCGACAGGGCACAGTTGCTCAGAACCATGGCAAAGCCAGACCTCACCGCCTATCTCACAGGTACCATATTCTTCATCGCTGGCAACTTGCCCGGTGGTAAAACCGATCTGTCTTAGCGGGTTTGCCATTTTCATCACCTGCTCATCATCAAGATTGACGATTTCAGTTTCGGCATTGTGATAGATTCGGGACTTGGCCCTGGCGTAATCTTCCATTCCCTGATAACGATCCATGTGATCTTCAGAGACATTCAGCACCACTGAGGCAACCGGTTTCAATGACTCAACGGTTTCCAGTTGGAAACTGGACAATTCCAGCACATACAGGTCATAGCCCTTGTTAAGCAAATCAAGCGCGGGTGTACCGATATTGCCACCGACACCGACATTAAGCCCTGATTCAACGGCCATATTACCCAGCAGGGTTGTTACCGTGGTTTTACCATTGGAACCGGTGATCGCAACCACCGGTGCATCAACGTACTGCGCAAACAATTCAACATCGCCAATGACCGGGATACCCTGTTCAATGGCCTGAGTGATACAGTGGTCAGACAAAGACACACCAGGGCTGACAACCAGGCGGTCAGCTGAAACAAAGGCTCTCTCATCAAACCCACCTACGAATCGCGCAACGTCAGGAAAATGCTCCTTGAGTTCATCAAGACCAGGTGGAATGTCACGCGTATCAGTAACCGCTACCGCCTCGCCACGCTCAGCCAGAAAACGCACGACAGACATGCCCGTCACACCCAGTCCTACGACCAGTGTTTTTCCGGCAAATTGTTGCAGTGTGTTTTCCATCAGTTTATTTACTGCCCTTTCCATTAACGCAATTTCAGACTCGCCAACCCGACAAGAACCAGAATTACTGTGATAATCCAGAAGCGCACAATCACGCGAGGCTCTGGCCAACCTTTTAATTCAAAGTGATGATGCAGCGGCGCCATTCTGAAAATCCTTTTACCCGTCAGCTTGAATGAAGCCACCTGCAAAATCACAGAAACGGTTTCCATCACAAACACGCCACCCATGATGAACAAAATCAGTTCCTGTCTGACACAGACGGCAACAATACCCAGTGCAGCACCCAGCGCCAGCGCACCGACATCCCCCATAAACACAGAGGCCGGATATGTGTTAAACCACAGGAAGCCCAGACCTGCACCAACGATCGCTCCACAGAAAACAGCGATTTCACCTACACCCGGCAGATAATCGATCAACAGGTAAGAAGCAAATTCCGAGTGACCCGTGACATAGGCAAATAAACCCAGCGCGCCACCCACCAGTACTGTTGGCATGATCGCCAGTCCATCTAACCCGTCTGTCAAATTGACTGCGTTAGAGGTACCCACAATCACAAAATAGGTGAACACGACAAACAGCAGCGGGCTCATTTCGAACACCCACTCTTTAACAAAGGGAACATTCAGGGAAGTCTCGGCAGGTGATGTCGCGGTATAAACAAGAAAAACAGCGGCGGCTATACCACCAACGGATTGCCAGAAGTATTTATAACGCGCGATAAGTCCACGAGGATCCTTGTGAACCAGTTTCTTGTAGTCATCTACCCAGCCAATAACACCGAACAACAGGGTCGTCAGCAGCACCACCCAGGTATAACGGTTTCCAAGATCAGCCCATAACAGTGTTGAAATGGAGATAGCAACCAGTATCAAGGCCCCACCCATGGTGGGCGTACCGGCTTTTTCCAGATGCGTTTCAGGACCATCATCACGCACGGTCTGCCCGATGTTGTAACGGGACAACTTGCGAATCATTGACGGGCCAACAATAAATGAAATGACCAGCGCCGTAAGTACCGATAAGACAGTTCTTAAAGTCAGGTACCTGAACACGCCAAAGCCGGGTTCAAACTGCATCAGGTATTCAACCAGCCAGATCAGCATACAGACACTCCGCCCTTATCATCACCAGTGATATCAACAGTAGCATTAACAGCCAGGGCATCGACTACCTGATCCATCAACGCACTGCGTGATCCCTTGATCAGCACGAAGTCACCTTTACCCGTATGAACCTGAAGCCAGGCGGTCAATGATTCACGCGTTTCGAAATGCTGCGCTTGCTTTTTGAAACTGTCTGATGAGAAACGACTGATATCACCACAGCTGAGCAAGACATCAATGCCTTTTTCGAATGCCAGGCTACCCAGTTCTGCATGAATTTTTTCAGCGTCATCGCCGAGCTCTGCGAGATCGCCAAGCACCAGTATTTTTCGACCCGGTGCCGTGACCACAACATCCATTGCAGCACTGACTGAATCAGCATTGGCATTGTAAGCATCATCCAGAATCATTTGTCCCTGCACACCAGCGACAGGCTTCAAACGACCTTTCACTGGCTCCAGGTTTTCCAGGCGTTGACTGATGATCGCAGAAGCAACACCCAGAATCCTCGCCGCCGCAAATGCAGCTGTCGTATTCATTGCATTATGCTCTCCAGCCAGCGGTAAGCGTATCAGCTGCTGATGACCCGTTTGATTTTCTTCAATAGTGAATACCGCATAAAAACCTGACTCATTCCAGTTCAGACGGTAATCATCAAGTAATTGATAATCTGCCTGTGCAGATGTTCCGAACGACAGGGAATTCACCTCACCAGCCAGTTTCTTCCACAACGGAACCCACTTGCTATCGGCGTTATAGATAAAGACACCCTCATCATTCAAACCATTCAGTATCTCCGCCTTGGCATGGGCAATAGCTTCTTCTGAACCAAACTCACCAATATGCGCCCTGCCAGCATTATTCAGAATGGCTACATCAGGCCGTGCCATTCTAGACAGGTAATCAATCTCGCCGACATGATTGGCTCCCATCTCGACGATAGCAATTTCCTCATCCTGTAAACGTAACAGGGTAAGCGGCACGCCAATATCATTATTCAGGTTACCCAGTGTTGCCAGCACGTGGTTTTCCTCTGACAAAATGGCAGCAAGCATTTCCTTTAGCGTGGTCTTGCCATTACTTCCAGTCAACGCCACTACGCGCGGATTGACCTGTTTACGCCACTCACTGGCCATGTCGCCAAGACCCCTTCGCGTATCATCGACAAGCAACTGACTTGCCTTGTCAGAAACAGGATGACTGACCATGGCAGCAACAGCACCCTGCTGAAACGCCTGGCCGACATAATCATGTCCGTCAAAGTTTTCGCCTTTAAGCGCCACGAAAAGATCGCCAGAACGGATACGACGTGTATCCGTACTCACCGATGAAAAAACCGCGTCATCACCCACGACAGATGCATTGATTTTTTTAGCGACAGAAGACAACGACATACTGGTCATAGCGCCTCCAGAGCAGACCGCACCTGCTCCTGGTCACTGAATGGCAATCTCAGATCACCAACAACCTGGAAAGCCTCATGACCCTTGCCTGCAACCAGCACGACATCTCCCTTGCTGGCACTCTCGATAGCCAAACGTATTGCCTGAGCCCGTGATGGTTCTACAATCGTTTTATCAGCAGACTTCAGCCCCCGCTTGATATCCTCGATAATATCGTCAGGATTTTCGCTTCTGGGGTTATCACTGGTTAACACAACCACATCAGCCAGAGACCCAGCTACCCGTCCCATCTGCGGACGCTTACCCTTGTCACGATCACCACCACAACCAAACACGCAATAAAGCTTGCCATCAACATGAGCTTTCAGGGATTTCAGCACCTGCTCCAGGGCATCAGGTGTATGTGCAAAATCAACAACCACCGACGGCCCTTGCTCTATAGCGATCAATTCCATGCGTCCGGGAATGGTTTCGAGCTTTTGCAGGTCAGCAATAGCCTGCTTGAAATCAACCCCACACTCCAGCATGACACCCAGCGCCACCATGGCATTTTGAACATTGAAACGACCGATCAGCGCCAGACTGACTGAGGCTCGCCCCCAACTCGACAACACTTCGAATTGAACACCGCCAGGCAACAGGCTTATATTGTCTGCACGAATCCAGGAATCAACCTTGCCAGTATCGATTTCTGATGTGCCATAGGCCAGCACACTTGCTGGTGAAGTCTGCATTTCTACAATGAGGCGCTGACCCAGTTCATCATCAGCATTAATTACAGCTGATTTGAGATTATTCATTCTGAACAGCAGTGACTTGGCTTCTGCGTAGTCAGCCATGGTGCCATGATAGTCAAGATGATCCCGACTGAAATTGGTCAGCACGGCAATATCAAATTGCACATCAGCCACACGCCCCTGATGCAATGCATGCGAGGAAACTTCCATCACTACCATATCAGCCTGGCGCTGATGCAAGTCAGCCAGTGCCGCCTGCACGGATACAGGGTCCATAGTGGTATGTGTTGACGGCACCAGATCACCGGGAAAACCATTACCGATAGTCCCCATCACCGCGACTTTTTTGCTTCCTGCAAACGCCTGGGCAATAAACAGACTGGAACTGGTTTTGCCATTGGTACCGGTTATGCCGACCATCGGAAATTCCTGACTGGGATTCCCGTAAAACCGTCCTGCAATCAAGCTGACATACTCAGTCAGGGCACCCACTGGCACAATGACAATATTTTTTTCTTCTGAGAGTGCCGCAATCTTGTCAGGCAGCCAGTTGGAACAAACCTCCGCCAGCACCACTCCAGCATCATTGGCAATGGCATCATCGATGTATTCAAGCCCATGACGCTGGTAACCGGCACAGGCAATAAACAGGTCACCCTGCTTGAGATGACGGCTATCCAAAGCCATACCATCTATACCAATAGCTGGCACTTCACCAATGACCTCAATACCCGCAAGCAATTGCGCGAGACTCATCGGGTTTAATTCAGAAGCCGCCATCATTGCGCACCCCCTGAAGCCAGCTGCACGCCGTCAAGCGCATCAGGCACCACGTTGAAAAGACGCATGCCGCCAGCCATTACTTCCGAGAAAACCGGCGCAGCAACATCACCGCCATAAAATTTACCTGCTGTGGGTTCATCAACCACAACCACCATGGCAAACTTTGGATCTCCAAGCGGCCCAACGCCAGCGAACACTGAGCGGTAACGATCATCGGCATAACCCTCGGCGCTGTACTTTTTCACGGTACCGGTCTTGCCTGCCATACGAAAACCTGCGACCGCTGCCTGCGGAGCAGTACCTTCTTCCGTTACTACTGACTCAAGCATGTTCAACACAGCATCAGCCGTTTCTTTTGACATAACTCGACGTGATAAAACGGATTCGTCATTTTTGAAAAAAGTGGCTGATTTGAATTCACCACCATTAGCCAACACCCCATAAGCCTGGGCCAGTTGCAAGGCAGTAACCGACAGACCATAGCCAAATGAAAGCGTAGCCTGATCAATTTTCGCCCAACGCTGATAATCGTTTAACTGCCCTGCAGCCTCACCGGGAAAGCCCAGCGAAGAGGCAGCACCGAAGCCCAGACCAGAAATGAACTCATACAGTTCTTCCGGCTCCATGCGCATGGCAACCTTACTGGCAGCCACATTACTGGATTTACGCAGCAAGGTTTCAAGATCGATAACACCATTATTCTTATGATCTCGAACTATATCCCGACCAATACTGTAGTAACCGGGCGAGGTATCAATTTTACTTGCCAAATTAATCACATCCTCTTCAAGACCCGCTGCCACAATGAAAGGCTTCATAGTCGAACCAGGCTCAAAGGTGTCTGTTAACGCACGGTTTCTTAATCGTCCGCCACGATTGTTGCGACTGCCATTTGGGTTGAAGCCCGGCTGATTGACCATTGCCAGAACCTCACCACTTTTCACATCAAGAACAACAGCTGAAGCGGATTTGGCCTTGTGACGGGCACGAATCTTCTTCAATGAACGATAGGCCAGGGTTTGCAAACGCGCATCAAAGCTCAACTCAAGATCTTCACCAGGGCGCGAAGGCGATATCTGCTCAATATCATTCACTACGCGTCGCTTACCATCACGCACCACATATTTTCTGCCGGCCTCGCCTTGCAGAGCCTCATCAAAAACCAGCTCCAGACCTTCCTGCCCCTGGTCATCAATGTTGGTAAAACCCAGCACATGAGCAAACACTTCTCCTGTCGGGTAATAACGACGGTATTCCTCTTGCAATCCAAAGCGATTGAAATGCTTTCTGTCAGATTTTGATAATTTCTCAACGGCGTGGGCAGTATCAGGATCGACACGGCGCTTAACATAAACAAATGCGCGCGTGCTGTATCGCGCATGCAGATCTCGCAATTCATCCAGCTTCGTCCCCAGAGCCTTTGCCAAAGGAGCCAGCTCCCTGGCATCTGAAGGCATGGCACGCGGGTTAATCCATACTGAATAAACCGGGGTACTGACGGCCAGAATTTCACCGCGACGATCCTTGATCAAGCCACGATAGGCAGGCATCTCCACAATACCCACATGACGACGATCACCCTCCTTTTGCAGGAAGTCGGTCTCAAACACCTGACGGGCTACCGCTGAAACCACCAGCGAAACAGCAGCCATTCCAAAGACCCCCATCACAAACCAGCGACGGTAACGGTAATCCAGGGGCAGATTCTCCTCCTGCATGTAACGCTTCTGCTGTTTTTCGCGTGTGGATTTCTTCATTTTCCGTATAAAACCTGAATCTCATTCTGAGCTGGCATATGCATCTTCAACTTGCCAGTAGCTCCCTGCTCGACACGATCATGTCTTGCCAGTGTTGCCAACTCGAGCTGCAGCAACATCCAGTCATTGGCCAGCCCATCACGATAAGTGCGCAACTTTTCCATTTCTGTAAACAACATGCGCGACTCATATTTAACAAAAGCGACAGCCACGCCGGAAATCATGATCAAAGCAGTCATCACTAGCATGACCACGACCTGACCCGGCAATGCAAATTGAAAAATCTGTTTTGCTATCACAGCTTTTCTGCCACCCTCATTACCGCACTACGCGAGCGCGGATTGAATTCAACTTCCTGCTTTGTTGGAAAAATCGGCTTGCCAATCAGCTTCAATGCAGCATTTGTCTGCTCATACTGCACCGGCAAACCCGCTGGCAACCGTTCCCCGAGAGCCTGAGCCTTCATGAATCGCTTTACCAACCTGTCTTCCAGCGAATGAAAACTGATGACCACCAGTCTGCCGCCTTGCTTTAACAACCCAACAGCTACCTGCAGCATACTTTCCAACTCCTCAAGCTCACGATTGATATGAATACGTATCGCCTGAAAACTTCTGGTTGCCGGATGCTTGTGTTTTTCATGACGAGGAATAGCGGCGGAGATAATTCCCGCCAACTGCAGCGTATCGGTAATTTCGGATTCTGAACGCACCCCAACAATCGCTCTCGCAATGCGGCGCGCAAAACGCTCCTCTCCATATTCCTTCAACACCCTGGCAATTTCCCCCTCTTCAGCCTCATGAATCCAGTCTGCTGCAGATTGCCCCGACGTATCGTCCATACGCATGTCCAGAGGCCCTGCCTTCATGAAACTGAATCCCCTGCTTGCATCATCCAGTTGCGGTGAACTCACCCCCAGATCAAGCAACAGGCCATCAATACCGTCTTCATGCCCAATCAATTCAGCTACTTGCAGAAATGAACCCTGTCGGATACTGAATCTTGAATCCTCTGCCGCCAGTCTCTCGCCCTGCTCGACAGCCCTCACATCTTTATCAATGGCAATCAGACAACCATCACTTCCCAGCTTTTTTAATATTTGCCTGCTATGCCCGCCTCGCCCAAAGGTTCCATCGACATAACAGCCATCCTCAATCACCTTCAGAGCAGTTACCGCTTCATGAAGCAATACTGTCTGATGAAGCAAATCTTCCGTCATGAACTACAGAACCAGATTCTGCAGTTCTTCAGCCATTTCGGATCCCGAATCCCTGGCCTGCTCAATCCAGCTTTCACGACTGTCAGTCCAACGAGTCTCATCCCAGATCTCAAAGCGATTACCCTGACCAACAATTGCGACATGTTTTTCAAGCGCCGCTTTTTCGCGCAAATCAACCGGCAAGAGAATTCTTCCCTGGGAATCCATATCAACATCATGCGCACTACCCAATAACAAACGGCGTAAGCCATTGGTACTGGGCAACTTCATCAGCTTGCGCTCAACTTCAAACCATTCATCTTCGGGATAAAGCCACAGACAGTGACCCTGGGGATCAAGCGTCACAACCAGATGCCCACCAACACTTTCGCGCAGGCGTTCGCGGTGCTTTGCAGGTATTTGCAAACGCCCCTTCGCATCCAGATTGAGATTAATCGCGCCTCGAAACAAGACATTCCCCCTTTAAAGTGGCAAATACTCCCTTTTTCACCACATTCCCCCACTAAACTATAATCTTAGGTATCCATACCCCATTTTGTCAAGGTAATTAAGAGAATATTTTCCTTTTTGAACAATTACTTAGACAGCAATTTACCGGCAGAGGGTATGCAAATAATAAACCTTCAAAAACAGCCCTGTAACAATATAACTTAAAGTAAACTATTAAGTATCCGGGGCTTTTTTCGGATTTTTCATGTAAACAGAGGGATAAAGTGGGGCAAAATTACATTTTTACTGTATCAGCAGAATTTTCTGTTTACTAAACCTGCCAAACTTCGGCCAAGCGCTTATAATCAGCCTCCATGAGCAAACTGTTTGTAAAAAAACTGACCGTTATCGACTTTTCATACCTGTGCCCGAAAAGAGGACTAATTGGGGAAAGCTGGCTGGTGGATATCCAGCTAAGTGGCAGCCTGGATCATCAGGGTATGGTGCTGGATTTTTCCGATGTAAAAAAAAAGGTCAAACAACTGATTGATGAAGACTTTGACCACAAATTAGTGATACCTGAAAAATATGACGGCAGTACCAGCAAAACAACCGGCAAACGCCTGCAAAATACGTTCGAATTAACGGATGGCAGAAAGATTGTGCATATAGCACCACAGTCGGCCTATTGTTTATTACCGTGCGAGGAAATCAGCGAACAACAGATGGCTGAAGCCATCACTGAAAAACTTGGCAACATCTTGCCAGATAATGTTGAACAGATTGAAATCAGGCTTTATC
>JABDQZ010000034.1 GCA_013041975.1 Gammaproteobacteria bacterium | reverse complement strand
CATGTCCAGGTCATGGATATGAATATCTCCGTTGCGGTGTGCTTCTCCCACTTCTGGCGGGTAGACGTGTGAAAGCCAGTAGTTAGCGATCATTTTTCCGGATGAATTCAATATCAGGCCACCCAGTGAATACCCCTGGTTGGCATTGGCATTGACGCGCCAGTCGAGTTGCTCAAGATATTCATTGATAGAAGTGCTTACATCAACCAGTGTGCGTTTGTCGCTCCGCAGTTGCTGGTGTTTTTCCCTGTAGGCGATATAGGCTCTGGCAGTTTTAAGGTGGTTGGCAGCTATCAGGGTCTGTTCCACGATATCCTGGATACGTTCAACCTCGATTTCATCGATACTCAGATGGCTCAGTACCTTGATAACCTGTGTGGTCAGCAGTCTCGCTTCATCTTCATCAAATTCTTCTGTAGCGTGGCCGGCTTTTAGGATGGCTGCTTTTATGCGGTTGCTGTCGAAGCTAACGTTGTTACCTGCTCTGTTTCGCAATCTCTGTGGCAAACGCGCTATCACATTGCTGGAATGCATTGCCTCCCCCTTTGTTATTTCTATTCTATATGTTGTGTCTTAAGAATTTAGACCATACAAGATATAGTGTTTTTAAAATATATTGATCCAGATCAATAAACTATTATTTTTCAGATAAGGCGTATTATCAAAGCGCTTTTCGGCTATCGCATTGGCGGTAGTGGAAAAAGATGCTGAAAGCTGGCTGCTAGATGGAAATAGCGGTGAATATTCCGCGCAATATGATATAAAAGATCATCCTGTGCTGGAAAAAAACCATAGCTTTTCTGCGATATTGACAACCGGCTGCAAGCTTAAAAGGGGAAAAACATGAGGGAATATGACGTAATCATTATTGGCTCTGGCACAGCAGGTCAAACAGCTGCTTTCGAATTGAGAAGTCACGGCTTACAGGTTGCAGTGGTGGAACAGAGTAAAACACCGGGTGGGACCTGCGCGCTTGCCGGTTGTCAAGCCAAAAAGTGGTTTTATGAAGGCATGGAAACCGCTGCCCGCGCGCATCACTTGTTGCACAAAGGCGTCATTAGTCCTCCAGCCATGGATTGGCAAGCCTTTTTAAACGAGAAAAACCGTTTTACCTCTGGAGTCCCCAAAGGCACATTAAACGGTTTTAAAAAAGCTGGTATCGATGTCATTGAAGGCAGCGCAAAATTTATCGATGACAACAGGATTGACTGCAATGGCGAACAATATTCAGCTGAAAGCTTTATCATCGCAACAGGTGCCAAACCTTTAAATCTGGCTATTGAAGGCGCTGAGTACATGATCAGTAGCGATCATTTTCTCGAGCTGACTGAGTTGCCGCCACGTTTTGTTTTTGTTGGGGGAGGTTTCATATCATTTGAGTTTGCCCATTTTGTTGCCCGTTTGAATGAGGCAGAACAAGGGCAAATCACCATTCTTGAAGTTGCTTCACGGCCCTTGGGACCATTTGATGCTGATATGGTCGAACAATTGATGCTGGCCTCAGAAATGGAGGACATCGATATCCTGACCGATGTCAATATCACGAGTATCGAAAAATCAGGCTCTAGTTACCTGGTAAAGCTAGCCGATGAAACTGTCATTGAAGCTGATGTTGTGGTCAACGGCGCAGGAAGACAGCCAGTTATTGAGGGTTTGGCTCTTGATCAGACAGGTATTAACTACAATCGTCGCGGCATTGCTGTCGATGAGAACATGCGCACCTCCAAAGCAAATATATTTGCGGTGGGTGACTGTGCAGCTACCATACAACTGGCCAGAGTTGCTGACTATGAGTCGCTGCTTGCGGCCAATACCATTCTCGGCGAAAAAGGAAACGCTGACTGGCCTGCTATCGACTATAAACTGGTACCTGCAATGCTATTTACCTACCCTCAATATGGCATGGTTGGTCATACTGAACAGGCGTTGATCGATGCCGGTATCGAATACATCAAGAGTGAAGATTATGATCTTGGCTGGCCAAGCTACCGCAGAATTGGAATGGAACATGCGGCTTACAAGATTCTGGCTTCACCCGATGGATATTTACTAGGCGCTCATTTTCTCTCTGACCAGGCATCTGGCCTGGTAACCACCATCCGTCTTGCCATGCTCAACGGGGTTACCGTGGACAAACTGTATCATCAAATCATGATGGCACCCTATCCCACCCGTGAGAGTGATATGACTTATATGATCAAGCCGCTGATTAATTCGTAATCAATTGTCGTCAATTCGATTTTCTCAGGGTAGTGTGGATTTCTGTAGACGCCACAGAAGACATCAGCATATAACTTGATTTTCTAGGCTGGTTTATGGTTTATAAATCATAAAACAGCCGTCATAATCGTTTACTGGAAATCAGTCAATAGTTCTAATATTCTTGTGTTATCACAGGTTGCTGAAAAGCGGACTGATTAGTAATTATAAGGTGTAACTTCTCGAAAAAGGGTAAGCTGTATAATTATTGCTTTGCCCGGTAAATGTATGGCATGTGGTTACGTACGGTATGTGATTTATCCTTTGATATTCCTTCTCCCACACCATTTGTATTAATGCTGCGGCCACGTAGTGGTGCACAACAATGGATTGCACGTGAGGAATACTGGTTGGAACCAAGTGTACCTGTACAGGAATTTACAGATGAATATGGCAATCTTTGTCAGCGCCTCACTGCGCCATCAGGCGTTTTCAAGGTTTATACGAGTGCTGAAGTGATGACAGCAGATCATATCGATAAAAATTATGGAGCACCTTTTGTCGAGATTCAAAATTTACCTGATGGAGTGCTAAGTTATCTTTTGCCAAGTCGTTATTGTGAATCAGATCGTTTCCATGAAATGGCGAGTGAGATCGCTGTAGGCCAGGCACCCGGATACGACCAGGTAGTTGCTATCGATTCCTGGTTGCGCAAAAACATCAAATTTATCCCTGGTAGCAGCGACACGCCTGTCTCGGCAGCAGAAGTCAATATAAGAAAATTTGGTGTATGTCGGGATTTAGCGCATCTCGGAATTGCATTGTCCCGCAGTCTCAGTATTCCTGCACGGATGGTAGTCGGTTACCTATATCAATTGGAACCAATGGATCTGCATGCCTGGTTCGAAGTCTTTGTTGGGGGACGGTGGTATACGTTTGATCCGACACAAGTTGACCTGAAAAATGGATACGTGGCAGTCGGTTATGGTCGCGATGCGGCTGATGTGGCTGTCTTTAATCAATTTGGACCAGAGATATATCCAACAGATCAGACCGTAAGTGTCGAGCATATACAAAGATAGACTGATGATTTTAATGGAAAACTTAGTTAACCAATTGTATCAATGAAGTTCTTAATACAACATAACACCCATTATCGTTATTCGCGTCCGGTTATACTGGGACCACAGGATTTGCGTTTTTATCCTCGCGAAGATGGTTCACTGAGAGTCATCAATTTCCAGCTCAATATTGCTCCAGCGCC
Source organism: Gammaproteobacteria bacterium (assembly GCA_013041975.1). Lineage (GTDB taxonomy): Bacteria > Pseudomonadota > Gammaproteobacteria > Chromatiales > Chromatiaceae > JABDQZ01. The sequence goes on along the minus strand of JABDQZ010000034.1, from coordinate 1,849 downwards.
GTTGGGTCGCAATGATCATCAGGATCTGGAAGGTAATCGAGTGACCCAGGTATGGTTCGAGAATGAAACAGATCATTTCGATATTCAGCTGAATATGCAGGTTGAAACATTACGACACAATGCTTTTGATTTTATCTTGGAACCTGAAGCGGAAGTTTTACCAATAAATCATGTCGAGGATTTTATTATTACACAAGGCTATCTGGAACGTATTGAGATTGACGACACGGTAACCGCTTTCGCCACTGAACTTGCCCGCTCTGTCAATAATAATACTTTAGATTTTCTCAATGCTCTAAACCAGAAATTATTCGCCGACTATAATCACATCCATAGAGATTCAGGCGTGCCACAAAGCCCGGCTCATACGCTTCAGACTCGTCATGGCGCATGTAGAGACCTGGCCGTGTTATTTATTGACTGTTGCCGTTCTGTGGGTATCGCTGCACGGTTTGCCAGTGGCTACCAGAAAGGTGATATACAGAGTGAACGGCGACATTTACATGCATGGCCGGAAATTTATTTGCCCGGTGCAGGCTGGATTGGATTTGACCCTACACATGGTATAGCAATAGCTGATACTCATGTAACGATTGCCGCAGCAGCTCACTCACGCGATACAATGCCAGTAATCGGAAACTTTAATGGCAAGGGAGTCTCCAGTACTCTTAAATACATGGTGCAAATTCAAGTATCAGAAAGTTAATCGAAGCTTTGCATGATCCAGTACTGAATAAAATTAACCATAGTCTTGTGTCCAACTAGATATTCATCAAATTAACAGGTCCTCAGAAATCGAGAACTGTAAATATGTATTTGCTCTTATTTGCATGCTTGCAAACTTAGTTTGGATGAAGGGATGACCTCAACCTGTCATCGCAACCTATTATTTCAGTTTCTTAGCGAATGGGATCATCGGGGTTTATAATTTTAGTGAGGCAGTTATTAATTCGTAGCGTGAGGCAAGTGGATTTTAATCTTAATAAATCAGAGGTCTAGAAATGCAGAAGAAAATCATCAGCGAGTCTTATCAAAAACAAGAAAAATTGATAAAAAATAACTGGCTTAATATTGAAAATCTCGCTGAGGTTGAAATCACCTCAGAGAATGAGAATCATCAAATAGAGTCAGCGTTAATGCTTGATAGCTCTTCTGGTTGGGTTGCAGGTGAGGCGGGCATGCAAACAATCAGGATCGTTTTTTTTGAACCTCAAAATATTCAGAGAGTTATGCTTAAATTCCTTGAATCATCGATTGAGCGCACACAAGAATATGTTTTGAACTGGTATTCAGAGAATGGGGAATCACACGAAATAGTAAGGCAACAATGGAATTTTAGCCCAAATGGTTCAACTATCGAGGTTGAGAATCATCATGTTAATCTTCCTAATGTTTCGGTGCTAGAGTTGTGTATTAATCCAGATATCAGTGGCGGCAATTCAATAGCATCACTAGAACAATTAAGAATTACCTAAAATGCTATAAAAAATTGTGCTTGTTATCGCACATTTTTAATAGGCTAAAGCGGACTGTCGAGATTTTGTATCGTGTGACAACTTACGGCAAATAAGAGCCAGTCATATTTTTCTAATGAGTTAAGGATTTTCCTGATAGCGGTCAGTCGGCTACAAAGCGGACATGATTTTTATCCGTTTGGCGAGTGATAATTTTGGTAGGAGCCACCACATAACCTACGGGGCATCGGGCAACTTTATGCCCATTGCTGACCGTTGCTAATTTTGATGACTGGCTCTTATGCTACCAGGCTGTGTGAAAACTCTTAAAATTGTATAATCTGCTTATCTTCTGATAGGAGGAGAATATGAGCGGATTTATTCAAGGATTAAAT
>JABDQZ010000024.1 GCA_013041975.1 Gammaproteobacteria bacterium | reverse complement strand
GTGTCGGTCCTTCCATGGTATAAGGCAACCAGGTATGCAGCAGGAACTGTGCCGAGCGGGCAAATGCTGCAAATGCAACCAGACCACCTACGACTTCTGCCGCTGGCAGACCAAAAAATGTTGTAGCATGCGGATTGGCAGCCAACTGCTCAAAGATCACCGTTAATGACCAGGTGCCGTAAGTGTGAAACAACACTACCGCTGCCAGCACCAGGGGAATATCCCCGATACGGTAGGTCATGAAGGTCCACATACCGTAGCGATAGGCCGATGGGCTTTGTGTATCATGGCCAAGCAGGAAGTAAAGCATTACCCCGACAAGGTGCCAGGCAATAAGCAAGGTAATCAGGTCACCAGCAGCGACCATTATCAGCAAAGAGGCTGTCATCAAATCGAGCAGAACGAAGAACCTGGCATAACCCGTCTCTTCCGCCATGTAACGCACCGAATAGAGATGTACGATAAAACTGATGCCCGAGATGACCAGGGCCATCAATGAACTCAAGGGATCGAACAGGATGATGCCCCAACCCTGACCCAGCGACACGGCATGGTTCGCTTCACCAGACAATGCCATACCAAGAGAGGTCGCTGCGGCGAGGAAAGTCAACAAGGCAAGGCCCACACTCAGACGCGCCACCCGCCGTCCAAAGCCCGGTGCAAGGAGATGCGTAAGTATCGCAGAGAGTATCGGCAGCGCCGGGACAAGAACGGTCAAAGTATTCATGGTTACTTATCAATCAGCAGTAATACGACACGTGAGTATCGGTTACTTGAAGCCTGTTTATTATTGTATGAAACCGAAACTGAAATCATAAAACGATTAAGCATCAATTACCAATCCCGCATTGCCCGCAATACACCAATACGTCATCAGCGCTGGTTTTTAGTGGATATGTTTTTTTTGCAGTATTATAAGTCTTTGAAAAACATGATTAATGACAGGGGAAGCAGTTGACTCACCGTGCAAGGAAAAGATTTGGCCAGAATTTTCTAAATGATTCCGGAATTATTCTGCAGATAGTCAATGCCATCCACCCTTCAGTTGAAGACCACCTGGTGGAAATTGGTCCTGGAAAAGGCGCTATCACAGAGCAACTGTTACCGGCCTGTAAACAACTGGATGCAATTGAACTGGATCGCGACCTGCTGCCTATTCTGCAAAAGAGGTTTTCTGAAAATAATGATTTTTTTCTGCATTCTGCTGATGCACTGAAGTTTGACTTCTGCCAACTACAGCAGAATCAGAAGCTGCGCATCGTCGGCAACCTTCCTTACAATATTTCAACGCCGTTGATATTTCATATTCTGGATAAGCGGGAATGCATTCAGGATATGCATTTCATGTTGCAGAAAGAAGTGGTGGACCGGCTTGCCGCCTCTCCGCACAGCAAAGCTTATGGAAAGTTGAGTATCATGGCCCAGGTTCAATGTGAAGTAGAATCATTGTTTCATATTCCACCGCATGCTTTTGACCCGGCCCCAAAAGTTCAGTCAGCTTTCGTTCGCCTTACCCCCAGGGAACAGCCCCTGGTTTCCGGTGACCAGCTGCCTGCTTTTGAAAAACTGGTCACTGCTGCATTTGCCCAGCGGCGCAAAACTTTACGAAATAATGTGAAAAAACTGGTCGATGTTGAACAGGCCGCCCGCTATATCGACCTGTCATTAAGAGCTGAAAATCTGACCATTGAAAATTTTCTTGCATTGACCCGGTCTATGACTAAAGAATGAGAAACAATTCTGGTCAGACACATGAAAACAAAATTATTGCTCCTGGTTTCAGGTTTACTTGTCGCTGTCAGCACTTTGGCTAGCACCGCAACAGTTTTTTCCAACGACAGCAAAAACTCCACTATCATTGAGCTCTATACCTCTCAGGGTTGTAGCAGTTGTCCACCAGCTGAAAGCTGGCTGGGAAAATTCAAAGATGACCCTCGCTTATGGAAAACGCTTTTCCCTCTCGCTTTTCATGTTGACTACTGGGACTACATTGGCTGGAAAGACATTTATGCACAACCTGCATTTACTCAACGCCAGAAAAATTATAAGAAAGAAAACCGCTTATCTTCAATTTACACCCCTGGATTTGTCATCAATGGCAAGGAATGGCGAGGCTGGTTCAGCCGCAAGTCATTACCGGCTAAAGAAACGTCAGGCAAACTGACCGCGAGGTTGAATGACCGCAGCCTGACGGCGAATTACCTTGCTGAGGGGTTACAAGCCTATGAGCTGACACTGAATGCTGCCATCGTCGCAACAGGAATTAAAACGGCGGTGAAACGTGGTGAAAATTCCGGTCGTATGTTACCACAGGACTTTACCGTATTAATGTATGCATCAGAGCACAGCACAACTAGCCAGTGGAAAATGATACTCCCGGAAGTAAGCGGGGATGATGCCGAACGGCTGGCACTGGTTGTATGGATCAGTGCCACAGATTCACAGCAGCCATTACAGATTGCCGGTGGCTGGCTTTAATAATACTCAAATCCCGAGATAGCGCTGCTTAACTTCTGTGTCTGAAGTGAGCTGTGCCGAATCCCCAGACCAGACGACCTTGCCCTTTTCCATCACATAATGGCGGTCAGCAATATCCAGCAAGACATCCAGATTCTTGTCGATCACAAGAATGGACTCACCCCGTTGCTTAAGAAATTGCAAACCCTGCCAGATTTCCTCCCTGACAATAGGGGCCAGGCCTTCAGTGGCTTCATCCAGTATCAGAATTTTAGGATTTATCATCAGCGCCCGTGCAATTGCCAGCATCTGCTGTTCACCACCGGATAACTGGTTACCGTAATGAGCAAGACGGCTTTCCAGTTTGGGGAATATCGATAGCACTCTTTCCAGATAGTAAGGATCTGGCGAGGATGAATAATTTGCAGCGGTGGCAACCAGGTTTTCTTTCACGGTCAGGTTTCCAAATATCTGTCGACCTTCCGGTACCAGGCCAAATCCTAGACGTGCAATCTCATGACTGTCCAAATGCTGGATTTCCTGACCATTAAAAACAATACGCCCACCAGCTACTGCATTAATTCCCATGATGGAACGCACCACTGTGGTCTTGCCCATTCCATTACGTCCCAGTAACGTTATGACCTCACCTTTGTTGATTTGCAGATCGACACCAAACAAAACCTGGCTGTTGCCGTAAAATGTTTCTATTTCTTCAAGCTCAAGCATTGTCCTGCTCATCCCCAAGATATGCCCGCTGCACTTGAGGATTGTTTTGAATTTCTTCTGCTGTACCGGTTGCTATCGCTTCACCATACACCAGCACGGTAATACGATCTGCCAACGAGAACACTGCCTGCATGTCGTGTTCAATCAACAATACACTGGTATTACCTTTCAGCTCTTGAATCAACTCTGTCATCTTCAAGGAACCACCCGATCCCATACCAGCCATAGGCTCATCCAGTAACAATAATTCAGGCTTACCCGCAAGCGCCATACCGACATCCAGTTGACGCATTTCTCCATGTGAAAGGCTGCTGGCAATCGTATCAGCACGTGCCAGCAACCCACATCGTTGCATGGCTTGCATCGTTGCCTGCTCGAGTGTTTCTTCTTTGCTGGCAGGTTTCCAGAAATGAAAACTGTGGCCGTGATGAGCCTGTACGGCCAGGGCAATATTTTCTTTAACAGTTAGTTGCTGAAACACCGAGGTCACCTGAAAAGATCGCCCCATACCGAGTAAGGCCCGTTTGGGCATTGGAAACGCAGTGATATTTTTATTATTAAAAAGAATCGTGCCGGAATCAGGAATCAATTCTCCGCATAACTGCTTTATCAAGGTCGTTTTCCCGGCACCATTGGGGCCAATCAAGGCATGGACCTGACCGCGTTCAATTTCAAGCGAAAGGTTATTTGTAGCCTTCACGGCTCCGAAGGATTTTTGCAGTTGGCTAACCTGAAGAACATAATCATTCATGTCTTTCTCCGGTCAGCAACCCGTACAGTCCCTTTTTGGCAAAGAGCACTACGATGATCAGGAAAGGCCCGAGAAAAACCATCCAGTGCTCAGTCCAGGCAGCCAGCACTTCTTCCATAAGCAAAAAAGCCATTGCACCCAGCACAGGACCAAAAAGCGTCCCCATACCACCGAGCAACACCATGACGAGTATTTCACCGGAATGTGTCCAGTGCATAAGGCCAGGACTGACAAACTCATTCTGGTTGGCCAGCAAGGCTCCGGCCAGACCGGCACCAGCTCCCGCGATCGTAAAGCAGACCAGCTTGTAACGATAAGTCGCATATCCCAGTGTCTGCATGCGCAATTCGTTTTCCCTGGTACCACGAACAACGCGTCCAAAACGGGAATGCACCAGGCGCCAGCTGATAAACAGAAACACCAGCAGACTGACCAGGCAGACATAATAAAAAACCGTGTCATTGCTGATATCCAGAGGACCAAGACGGTTTCTCGACCATAAGCTCAGACCATCATCCCCACCATAAGCTTCAAGTGACACGAACAGATAGTAAAACATCTGCGAAAAGGCCAGGGTGATCATGATGAAATAAATACCGCTGGTGCGCAGGCTTAATGCTCCAATGATGGCTGCAAGTGCTGCAGAAAATACAATTGCAAATGGCCAACTGATGAGTGCGTTATCTGTACCTTCAAATCCAAAAATAAAAAGCGTTGATTCCTGAAAGTGAAAGGTAAGAAACCCAACACCATAAGCCCCTATACCAAAGAATGCTGCATGTCCCAGGCTGACCATACCACCATAACCGATAATCAGATCCAGGCTGACCGCTGCCAGTGCATATATCAGGATACGACTGAAAAAGGAAACCAGGTAGCTTTCATTCATCACTGAAGATACCGGTGGTAACAACAGCAAAAATAACAAGCCTGTTATAAGCAACACGCCGGTACGCGTTCTAAACCGGGAGGCATCAAACGGCATGATTTATCCCTGCACCGGAAACAGGCCACGTGGTTTCCAGATCAGTATAACCGCCATCAGAATATAAACTGACATGGAAGCCAGTGACATACCAGCACCATCGGCGGTAGCTGCGGGTAAAAACAGCCTAAGTAATGAAGGCAACAAAAAGCCTCCCAGCGTATCAACCAGACCAACCAGAATTGCAGCGATCATTGCACCCTTGATAGAACCAATACCACCAATGACAATGACCACAAATGTCAGTATCAGAATACTTTCACCCATACCCGCCTCAACCGCCAGTATCGGCCCTGCCATAATTCCAGCCAGCCCCGCCAACAATGTCCCCAATCCAAACACCAGTGTGTTCAGCAATTTGATATTAACGCCCAGCGCTGCAATCATTTCCCTGTTTGCTGCGCCAGCCCTGATCTGCATACCGAGGCGTGTTCGAGTGAACAACAGGTACAACAGTAAAGCCACCATGATACCCACAAATATAATGGCCAGACGATATGATGGATAAGGTATGCCGGGAATTAATTCGACGGTATGTGATAACCAGGAAGGTACATCCATAAACAGGGGCTGTCGTCCCCAGATAATCCTCGTCAGTTCATTGAAGAACAAAATCAGTCCAAAGGTTGCCAATACCTGATCGAGATGATCCCTGTTATAAAGTTTGCGAAACACGATCAGCTCTACCAGCATACCGCTCAGCGCCGCTGCCGGTAACGCTGCCAGCAGCCCCAACAGAAAACTCCCTGTGTAGCTGGCAACGGTAGCTGCAACGTATGCACCTATCATATAGAAAGAGCCATGCGCCAGATTGATGATGCGCATGATACCGAAAATTAGTGTCAGACCCGCCGACATTAAAAAAAGCATAATACCCAGTTGCAGGCCATTGAGTATTTGTTCTATGAACAGGAGCATTACAGCAGAATGAACGCCCGGCACTCACGCCGGGTCTTGAAGAAAGAAACTTCAATCACATTTTGCACTGGGAAGCATAGGCGTCCACATGATTTTCAGAAACCTTGTTCAAGGTCCTGTTTGTGGTTTTTCCATCAGCAGTTTTAACAACTTCACGCACATACAGGTCCTGAACGGGATGCTGATTATGTCCAAATTTGAAAGCACCACGCACTGAATCAAACTCAGCCTTGCGCACGGCATTACGAAATGCCGCCAGATCAGACAAATCACCGTTAACCGCTTTCAGAGCACTGCCAATCAGATTGGCCGCATCGAAACCCTGACTGGCATACAGGGTTGGTGTACGTCCATAGGCTTTTTTGAATGACGCAACAAAAGCCTTGTTGGCATCATTGTCAAGGTCATGCGTCCACTGTGAACCATTCACAACACCGACAGCAGCATCCCCCACAGCCTTGAGAAGGCGTTCATCAAATGAGAAAGCCGGGCCAAAAAGCGGAATTTGCGTGTTCAGGCCCGCCTGTGCATATTGCTTGATGAAGTTGATACCCATGCCACCGGGCAGGAAAAACAACACCGCATCCGGCTTTGCCGCACGCAGCACAGCCAGTTCTCCAGCATAATCAGACTGACCTAACTTGGTATAAACCTCACCGGCAATCTTGCCCTTGTAAAAACGCTTGAAACCGGAAATTGCATCCTTACCTGCTGGATAGTTTGGAGCCAGCATATAGACATTCTTGAAGCCGTTTTCTGCAACATGTTTAGCCGCAGCTTCACTCAGGTTATCGTTTTGCCAGGCAACGTTGAAGTAATTTTCATGACAACCCTTGCCTGCCAGAGCCGATGGACCTGCATTCGGACTGATGTAAACCACATCACTGCGAACCACTTTTGGCACAACTGCCATGGCAACATTTGAAAAGACAATACCGGTCATGATTTTGACCTTGTCACGCTTCATGTAACGATCGGCTATCTGCTTTCCCTTGCCGGGTTTGCGTCCATCATCGTCAACCATTAATTCGACCGGCACGCCTCCAAGCTTGCCGGCACCTTGCTCGATAGCCAGCTTGAAACCATCACGAATATCTTCTCCCAGATAACCTGCCTTGGTTGAAAGGGTTGTAACCATGCCAATTTTTACCGGCTCGGCTGAAACAGCTCCACAAAGTGCCAGCAGAAAGCCACCTGCAATACCTGCGATTTTTTTCTTCATGAGTGATTTCCTCTTGTTATTTTTATCGGCTACGAATAGTTTTTCGTGCCGCATCAATAGATTCATCGACATAATAGCCATACATTTCAATGGTATTCACGCCGACCATGCGTTTGCGGACCTGCCTGCCGTTTGCATCAAGAAACAGCAGTGTCGGACTAAAGGTGGAATTGTAACGTACAGCGACATCCCTGGGACTGATGGTCTTGCCATCAAAATCTGTGATGCTGCCACCAACATCAGTAACGAGCTCAGCCATAATAACCCTGTCGACATAATCACCACTGATCATCATCGGGTTAAGAATATCGTTTTTAAGTAGTACACAGTATGGACAATGATCCTGCGACACCATCAACATGATAGGCAACTGATGTTTACGAGCCAGATCCGCTAGCACCTTAAGATTGCTTGCCTTGGGGATAACCTTGCCGGCTTGCTGAGCAAAGACCGGTTCCGCAAGAAAGACCAGCAGTAACAATATGACCTGTTTAAATA
>JABDQZ010000023.1 GCA_013041975.1 Gammaproteobacteria bacterium | reverse complement strand
GCGTTGGATTGTTCGGACGACGAAGGGAGTGCACCGCGATTTCTCAGTTCATACCCCATACCAAACCAGGTCCAAACCGATTCGGAGTCTCCATTTTGTTCGGGCTCGCCCCAAGACTGGTTAGCAGATGCATCATTCATGTTTGTATTGAAAGTATCAGACACAGACTCCGCCCTTAACGGATTTGCCAGTAGTAACACTCCGCTTAACAGCATTAAAATAAATCCGTGACTTTTCATGAATTTTTACCTCGTTTTCTACAGCATACCGCAACTCATACACGAGTATCAGACCAAATTTTACATTACTTAGCGTAATTATCCATTAATGCTCAATACTCACCCCGCGCTTGCTATACTTGAAATAATTAACAGAAAAATCAATCCTGCAACCAAGATACCGTATTGAATATTGAACATCTTTTAACACCTGTAAAAATGGCTTCACCCGTATCTATATAATGGACATCAAGTGTTTCCGACGGGTTACCAGAAAACAAAAAAGTGTTTCATACTGTTACCGGATAATGTCTGAATAGAGAAAAAAATGAGCGATGAGACAAAAACAATCCTGGTAGTCGATGATGATGACAAATTAAGAGACCTGGTCATCGAATACCTGCATAGAGAGGGCTTTTCTGTTCATGGTGTTGTCGATGGTGAGGAAATGGATGAATACCTCAGTAGTCATTCTGCCGATCTTATCGTACTAGACCTGATGCTACCGGGTGAAGACGGGCTTTCCATTGCCAGGCGACTTGGAAAAGCACTGGAAACTCCGATACTGATACTCTCAGCCCGCGGCGATGAAATTGACCGCATAGTCGGCCTGGAAGTTGGTGCTGATGATTATCTTCCCAAGCCATTTAATCCGCGTGAATTACTGGCACGCATCAGGGCTATCCTGCGGCGCACAGAATCACAACAGACTATCACCGAAGCCAAACAAGAACTCTCCAGCCAGCACCACTTTGGTGAATTCACCGTTGACCTGCAAACAAACACGCTGATCCGCGGCAAGGAAATGATTGATCTGACACCGGGAGACTTTACGCTGCTTGAAGTCTTTGTATCCAGGCCAAACCGGGTTATGAGTCGTGATCAGTTGATAGAATTACTCAAAGGCTACGAACGCTCACCCTACGATCGCAGTGTTGATGTCAGAATTACACGCCTGCGCAAAAAAATTGAACCTGACCCTGTACATCCTCAATATATTCGTACAGTCTGGGGCAAAGGCTACATGTTTACTCCGCAGGGGAATCCACAGCCAAAGTGATAAACACTTTCCGCGTCAACACCTTATATAGCCGTACAGCACTGGCGCTGGCATTGGCATTTTCGATATTTGCGCTATTTTCGGTTGCCGTTCTGCAAACCATGCTGGTACAGCCGCAAACCAGGCAGGCTGCCGATGACCTGGCCGCTTTCCTGGTGCTTGCCGCACAAGTCTGGGTCGAACTTCCACCTAACGTTCGCGCGGATTATGAGAGGGAACTACTTAACACGCATAATCTAAAAGTTCTCAGAAGCGAAGCTCCCCAGCCTGTACCAGAAGACTCTTATCTCTACCTGGAATACCTGGAACAGGCGTTAGAAAAAAGAATCAAGCAAGCTGTGCACGTGCATCGTCATCCGGATCATGAAAACTGGCTATGGGTGGATTTCCCGATGTCAAATCATATGCTGCGCATCGGCTTTCTTGAATCCCGTCTGAAAAGTAACCTGTTTGCGACTCTGACCACGGTAATAACCACCGGCATTGTGATCGCTTTTTTGCTTTCACTATTCCTGGTTTGGCGCGTAGCCAGACCACTTGGAAAAATGGCTGAAGCCACAAGACGTATCGGCAAAGGTGACTTTAGTTTTGAGCTGCCTGAAACCGGCCCGAAAGAAATTGCTGAACTGGCTGGAAAAATCAACCTGATGGTAAAACAGATCCAGCAATTACTTGAAAACCGCACCACATTACTGGCCGGCATCTCACATGATCTGAGAACCCCGTTAGCACGTATGCGCCTGGAACTGGAGATGCTGGATGGTGAGAATGACGAAAAACGTATCGCTGCCATCGTCGATGACCTGGCAGAAATGGACCACCTGATATCCCAGACCTTGTTACTGGCACGAGGCTTCAATGAAGAAGCAATCAAGGAAACTGACATTAACGAACTCGTTCAGACGGCCATCGGTAATCTTCACCACGTCAATACCGAGATACATTTCACTCCGTCAGGCGAATGCATTCATCCTGTAAGAACCAATGCACTGAAACGTGTTTTGATCAATCTAATCGAGAATGCTGTGAATTACAGTGAAGGATTGCCTGTCAGTATAAGCTGCAAAAGCAACCCAACGGCCACTACCATAACGGTCAGTGACAAGGGTCCCGGGATCCCTCCTGATGAGCACAAAGCGGTATTCCAGCCTTTCTATCGGCTCGAGAGCTCACGAAGCAAGGCCACCGGGGGTAGCGGACTTGGTCTGGCCATTGTGCGTCAGCTATGTGATGCCAATGGCTGGAATACTGAAATTTCCGCTCGGGCTCATGGAGGGACCACGGTTCAAATCCAACTCCCCCGGCATGATAAGCAAGACTGACTTCCATCAATCTGTCTGCTCTCGCTATGAAGTATAGAGTATGGAACGATGCACAAGCAGATACAGTACGTTTCAGTTATTACAGAAACATACAAGACTGAAACAGTTTGAAACATTCCGCGTCAGAAAGACAACCTAAATTACATTCAACGCGCCAGTTTTGCGCCAGCTGGATGATTGGTACCGTGTACTTTACTGTGGCAATTCATGCAGGACTCACCCAATACCAGGCGTGAAATACCTATTCCTGGAGGACTTGGACCGATATCTGCACCGCCTGGACGGCGATAACTCAAGGCCAGACGCGAGTGACGCGTCTGAGCTCCCATCCCTCCGATTGGCTCATGACAGGACTGGCATAATTGTGTTGCCCTTCTGTTCAGCATGCCAGCGTGAATGGAGCCATGTGCTGTATGGCAAAGTACGCAGTTCTCACTGACAGGCGTATGCTCCCAGAGGAAAGGCCCGCGGTGTTCTGCATGACAGGTATAACAGGTATCGTTAGCAGCAAATGTTTTCAGCTCGGCATCTCCGGGACCACCGTGTGAACCATGACAGTCGGTACAAGTCATTTTCTGTTCACGTAGGGGATGTCCATAAGGTTTATTATCCTGAAGTCTCACATCAACATGACATTCATAACAGACGCCAGACTGCGTACGTTTTGCCAATACCCTGTCTTCCTTGTGCATACGATGACAGCCAACACAGCCCACATCTGCAGCCGCATGAGCGCTGGCTTCCCAGTGTAGAAGCGCGGATTCTTTATGACATGCCTGGCAAACGGCATTCTGCTCAGGTGGCGTCATCTTGGTATTTTTTGGCGTATAACCTTTTAATCCCTGCTGCAAAGCTTTACCGGCGCTTAACACATGCTCCTCGGTATCACCATGACAGGTAGAGCATTCTTTGAGATTCACAGGCGTACGGGAATCGCCTGAGACCCAGTGCGCTCCTTCAGTCATGACCTTGTGCTGCTCAAGGTGACAGCCAATACAAATATCGGCACGCATCTGCACCTGGGCATCAGTGAAATCTTTTGTCGGCTCAGATGCAACCAGCCATTGACTGCTGAGAGCAACCAGTAGCCAAGCAATAATTTTATAAAACTTCAAAAGCAGTTTCTCCTGAAAGACGATTATCGAAATGTACATCGCATTGTCGGTAACTTTGAAACCGTCTGTAAAAAATCATTTTTTAGTCTTTTTTGATGGCGGCTGTTTTATCTGTTGCTGTCGACGCTGTTGCTGTTCTGTGCCAGTCTGTTCACCACTCGCACCATCTCTACCCGATGTATCAGCAGGCCGTGTTCTGACCCGATGCCTTTCCTGGAAATAGAATCGATTACCCTCATCCTGAAGCAGGCTCTTTAGCGGCTTTCGTGCCTGCCCGGCAAGGTACAGCGGGTCGCCATCATACCCCAGTTTCTGCCAGTCCATACGCTTTTGCTCACGACCATGACAGTCCCGACATTCAAGCGCCCGCGCTGCCCGCTCAACCATGTGGTTGATTCGCCAGTACATCACGGTGTTGGCAAAATCATATTCCCCACTGTACTCCAGCCCCCTGGCCTGCATGCCGATGGTTGCAGAAGTCTGCCAGTCCATCTTCTGCCAGAAGCCGGTTTCTCCGGAGAGATGCGGATTAACCAGGTAATTATTCACGCTGTCATAAATCTGTCTGCCGCGGTGAATCTTGAACGGGTAAATTTTTGCACCCGCGTCAGATTTTTTTCCAATAGGGGTGCTCAGAGCTATAA
>JABDQZ010000050.1 GCA_013041975.1 Gammaproteobacteria bacterium | reverse complement strand
GTTTTTAAGATTGATTACGGTCAAATATAAAGCTCGGTTTGCTCCATAAAACTTGAATTTAACTCATTGATATTACAAAATTTACGGATTCTAATAATGTACTATGTCGGGTCATGTCACTTCTTACTATCGGATTGAACCACAAAACAGCACCTGTAGACGTCAGGGAACATCTGACGTTCGGGCCTGATATTATTGTGGCTGCCTTACGAAACCTTACCGAAAAAGAAGGCATCGGAGAAGCGGTAATTCTGTCAACCTGCAACCGCACTGAACTTTACTGTAAAACCAGCCATCAAACGGCAGGCGATATTGGCCGCTGGATGAGTGAATTCCATGGACTCGACCCGGCAATGGTCAATCCCTATTTGTACACTCATACCGATGCTGATGCAGTCAGTCACCTGCTGGGAGTTTCCAGCGGACTGGATTCACTGGTTCTGGGCGAACCCCAGATACTTGGTCAGGTGAAAAGCGCTTACCAGACAGCCAGTGATGCTGGCACTACTGGCAAGTTATTACAGCGCCTGTTCCAGCATACCTTTTCTGCAGCCAAACAGGTCAGAACAGATACAGCCATTGGATCCAGCCCTGTTTCAGTTGCCTTTGCTGCTGTCACATTGGCAAAACAGATCTTCAGTGATACCAGCACCCAGACGGCTTTGCTGGTCGGCGCTGGAGAAACCATCGAACTGACTGCGCGACATCTACACCAGCAGGGCATCAAGCGTATTATTGTTGCCAATCGCACCCTGGAAAAAGCCCATGAACTGGCCAGCCAATATGATGGCTTTGCTATTGCATTAACTGAAATCCCGACACACCTGCCTGAAGCGGATATCGTTATTTCATCCACAGCCAGCCCCTTGCCGGTACTGGGAAAGGGCACTGTTGAAAGCGCCCTTAAACAACGCAAACACCAGCCTATCTTTATGGTGGATATTGCAGTTCCCCGGGATATTGAACCTGAAGTCGGCAACCTTGAGGATATTTATCTTTATACCGTTGATGACCTGCAGGAAGTGATTCAGGACAACCTGCGTTCAAGACAGGAAGCTGCCGAACAGGCCAAGGAAATTATCGAGCAACAAACACTGGAATTCATGTCCTGGTTGCGTTCGCTGGATGCCGTCGATCTGATTATGGATTACCGCAACCAGGCCGAACAAACCCGCGACGAAGTCTTACAGCGCGCCCAACGCATGCTGGAAAACGGCAAATCAGCGGATGAAGCGCTGGCCTTTCTGGCACGCACCTTAACTAACAAGCTGTTACACGTTCCCAGCAGTCAGTTGCGTGAAGCCAGCAGTAATGGCGACAAGCGTATTCTTGAAGCCGCCAACGCATTGTTCCAGCTGCGTCCACCTGAAAAATCCTGATGAAGGCTTCCATACAGCACAAGCTCGAAGGCCTGGTTGAGCGCTTCGAGGAAATCACTGCATTGCTTGCAGATATCGATGTGCAGAACGATCAGAACAAATTCAGGAGCCTTGGCAAAGAATACAGCCAACTTGAGCCTGTGGTGGAAAAATATCGTGAATTTCAGGTGCTGCATGATGAAATCGAAGAGTCCCAAGAAATGCTCGGTGATCCTGAAATGGCAGACCTTGCAAAGGAAAGCATTGCCGATGCAGAAGAGAGCCTGAAAAACATTGAACCTGAACTGCAAACCCTGCTGATTCCCAAAGATCCTAATGACGACAAGAACATTTTTCTGGAAGTACGTGCCGGAACCGGTGGTGCAGAAGCCGCACTGTTTGCTGCCGACCTGCTACGCATGTATTTACGATACGCAGAATCCCGGGGCTGGCGCACTGAAATGATCAGTGAAAGCGAGGGCGAACTCGGTGGTTACAAAGAAGTTGTTGCCCGCATCAGCGGAGAGCATGTTTATTCAAAGTTGAAATTTGAATCAGGTACACATCGTGTGCAGCGCGTTCCCGAAACCGAGTCACAAGGCCGCGTACATACTTCAGCCTGCACCGTTGCCATACTACCTGAAGCCGAAGCGATCGATTCTTTTGACATCAATACCAATGACCTGCGTATTGATACCTTTCGCGCTTCCGGCGCTGGTGGTCAGCACGTTAACAAAACGGACTCAGCCGTACGCATCACCCATTTACCCACTGGTGTCGTCGTTGAGTGCCAGGACGAGCGCTCACAACATAAAAACAAGGCGCGCGCCATGTCACTACTGCAATCAAAATTACTTGCCAGTGAACAGGAAAAACAGGCCAGTGAACGTGCCCAGAATCGTAAGTTGCAAGTCGGCAGTGGCGATCGCTCGGAAAGAATCCGCACTTACAACTTCCCACAAGGACGCATGACAGACCACCGCATCAACCTGACGCTCTATAAATTGGACGAGATCATGCAGGGAACACTGAACCAGGTGTTTGATCCGTTACTCCAGGAACACCAAGCTGAACAGCTGGCGTCACTTGCCTCTGAAAATGAGTAAGCCCGTGCTTACCGTCCGTCAGGCGCAAAAGTCAGGCACGCAAAAACTCTCTGCAATCAGCGGTATTGACAACGCACTGGAATCGGCCGTGCTACTGGCCCATGCCGTTCAGAAAGATCGCTCATGGTTATATGCCTGGCCCGAAAGCGATCTCTCATCAAAACAACAACTGCACTTTGAAAAATATCTGCAGCGCCGTCTGGATGGGGAGCCTGTCAGCTATATCACGGGCTACCGTGAATTCTGGGGACTGGATCTCAGGGTCTCAACTGAAACCCTGATCCCCCGTCCGGAGACCGAACTACTGGTTGAAACTGCATTAAGCAAGGTCGATGAAAAAGCAGCAAAAGTTCTTGAACTTGGCACAGGAACAGGAGCCATATCGGTAGCCCTTTCAGCAGAAAGACCTGCATGGAAGATTCTGGTCACTGAGACCGATGCCAGTGCGCTGGCAATCGCACGTGAAAACTTTAAAAAATATAATCTGCGAATTGACACAGCGTTAAGCAACTGGTTTGAAAACACCCCGGATGAAAAATTCGACCTGATCATCAGCAATCCACCCTATATCGAATCTGACGACCCGCACCTCCAGCAGGGTGACTTGCGCTTTGAACCGCTGGCCGCGCTCGCTTCCGGTAAAGACGGGCTCGATGCAATCCGCGAAATCACACAACAGGCAGCAAATCACCTGTCAAAGCAAGGCTGGCTGATGCTCGAACACGGTTACAATCAAGGCAAAGCCGTTTTTACCCTGTTTCAACGATCTGGCTTTTCAAGCATTGAAACTCTTAATGATCTATCAGGAAACGATAGAATAACCATAGGCCAACCCTGCAAAAAACCTTGATTTATCATCTAACAGGGTTAGTATCAAAAGTATGGACTCGAATGCTGAACACAAGCTCAAGCATAGAGAAATCGCTTTCAGTAAACTGCACCCTGACCTCAACCAGGCGCAGACGGCTATCCTTTTGCTTGCTGATATTGAAGGCGTCATGCACGCCCACTTCGTATCTCCCACTTTCATGCGCGTCAGCTACGATGTCATGCACATCACGCTCGAACAGATTGAATCCATACTCGATGAAATGGGATTTCATCTGGACAACCGACTGATCTACCGCATGAAACGGGCACTGTATTACTATACTGAAGAAACCCAGCGCGCCAACAGTGGCTGTAAAAAGACTGATGGCAACTGCACCCAGAAAGTGTTCGTGAAACGCTATCAGTCAACCAAGCATGGATGCAGGGACAGCCGTCCTACCCACTGGCGAAAATACCTCTAACCCCCTTCTGCTTATTTCCCCATTGGACGATAACAAACTACTTCAATATTCCCGTCAGATCATGTTGCCGGAAATTGGCGTTGATGGACAACAGCGCCTTCTCGACGCGAAGGTTTTATTAATTGGAGTTGGCGGGCTGGGTTCACCCATTGCCATGTATCTTGCTGCTGCCGGTATTGGTGAAATCACACTTGTCGACTTCGATACCGTAGATCTTTCAAACTTGCAACGCCAGATCATTCACCGCATGAACAGCATAGGGAGACTGAAAACAGATTCTGCAAAACATACCCTGCTCGAATTGAATCCCGACTGCAAAGTAAACACCATTACCGAACTGCTTGATGAGCCAGGTATACGACACCAAATCAAGGCACACGATGTTGTCATTGATGCTACGGACAACTTCACAACCCGCTTTTTGATCAATCAGTATTGCGTAGCAGAACAAACACCACTGGTTTCAGGTGCAGCGATACGCTGGGAAGGCCAAATCAGCACTTTCACCAACGAACCAGGCACTCCATGTTATCACTGCCTGTACGGTCAGGATGGTGATGAAGATGAAAGCTGTACCGAAAATGGCGTACTGGCTCCAGTCGTTGGTATCATCGGTTCCATGCAGGCTACCGAAGCTATCAAACTAATCTGCAATGCCGGCTCTACACTTGAATCAAGACTACTGATACTTGACGCATTACAGATGCAATGGCGTAGCATGAAAATCAAGCCTGATCCCCAATGCAGCGTTTGCCAAAAACAGTGAAAGGAAAAATTTTATTCATCCATGGCTTTGGTAGTTGCGGCAAAGGAAACAAGGTACAGGCGCTAAAACGACATTTTGGTGAACGACGACTTATTACACCCGACCTTCCCGTTTCACCCTCGCAGAGCATACAGCAGCTCCAACAATTGATCGAAAGATATCAGCCCGATGCCACTATCAGCTCTTCTCTCGGTTCCTATTACGCAACATGGCTTAACAAGCAGTACCAGTTCCCCGCAGTGTTAATTAACCCCGCAGTCAATGCTGCGAATCTCCTGCTTTCCTACACAGGTACACATACGCACTGGTGCACAGCAGAAACGTTTGAACTGACGCGACTGCATATTGAAGAATTGAGGCAGCTCTATCGCCCCTCAATAAGCCATGATGAAAACTATCTGGTTTTATTGCAGGACAAGGATGAAGTGCTCGATTACCGGCAGGCCGTTGAGTACTATCAGGGGCAACAGGTTATAATCGAAGCAGGCGGCAATCACCGTTTTGAAAACCTCAATAACTACCTGACAACTATCGAAGCATTTTTCGTCCAGGCCGGACTATGACTGACAATACAAAATTTACTGAAGCCTACTTTGATCAACTTCGCAAAGACCTTTTCTTTGAAGCGGATCTTGCCGGGCAACACCTCAAATTCAACACCACATGGGGACTGTTTTCTCCCAAGGGAATAGACGACGGCACACGGCTGCTGCTTGATTTCCTCGACGTCCGTGAAGATGAAATCGCTCTCGATCTGGGTTGCGGCTATGGCCCCATCGGCCTGACCATCGCGCGACAGGCAAAAGAAGGTTTCTGCACCATGGTCGACAAGGATTTTGTCGCCATCGAATACGCAAAGAAAAACGCAAAGCTTAACAACATCAACAATGTTGATATCTATCTCAGTGATGGCTGCAATCACCTGAAACAGGAATCCTTCACCCTGGTGGTCACTAACCTGCCGGCCAAAACCTCCAAGGAACATTACTACCTGTTTTTTTATGACGCTTTCCTGCGCATGAAACCCGGTGCACGCATTTACGTGGTTGTCATCTCGGGTCTGAGAAAATTTATTGCAAAGGCATTTAGCGAAATCTTCGGTAATCATAAAAAAATAAAACAGGGAAAAACCTATACTGTTGCCATGGCAACAAAGGAACAACCATGACGCTTGATGAGTTTCTTGATCGACTCGACACACAACCGGAAAGCATTGAGTTTGAACAAACCATGCAGATCATTGAAGACAGCTACCACTTCCAACCTACGGCATTTACCAATGGTTCAACTGTCAATGAAAAAGGCACGAATGAAGGCTCCTGCAAGATTTTTGCGTTTGCCGAATTGAACAACCTGGATACCAAGCAGACACTCCATTGCTTTGGTAAATATTATCGCGAGGACGTATTACTGCATCCGGATAACGATGATCATGGAAATATACGCCAGTTCATGAAAACCGGTATTGATACTATTAAGTTTGAAAATCCGGCTTTAATATAAAAACCTTGAACATTCGGCCGGCCTCCAGCTATGACGCTCACACCATCAGGAAAATACATTTAGCGGCTTTCCCGCAAGAGGAGGCCGGTCTTGTGGCAAAGCTTGCTACAGACCTGCTTTCAGAACAAACAACACCTCCTACCATTTCCCTGCTTGTCGAAAGCAACAACTCTGCTATTGGCCATGTCGCTTTCAGCCCGGTAACAATTGATAACAACAGGGATTTTCAGGGTTATATTCTGGCTCCCCTGGCTGTAGTGCCCGATTACCAAAAACATGGCATTGGCTCAAAACTTGTCGAAGCTGGCATCGAGCAACTATCAGATACCAACACCCATATCATCTTTGTTTATGGTGATCCGCGTTATTATTCAAGGTTTGGTTTCACTGCAGAAACAGCAGAGCACTTTATCACGCCCTACAGGCTTGAATATCCCGCTGGATGGCAGGCCTTGATACTTAAAGCGTATGCAAGCGAAGATGCATCGATCACAATCAATTGCGTTAGATCCCTGCAAAAGCCCGCATTATGGTGATAGCCTGGATGGTGATTAGAGCTTTTCTTTTAGCAGCTGATTAACCTGCTGGGGATTGGCTTTGCCTTTTGAAGCTTTCATTACCTGACCGACAAAGAAGCCCAGCATTTTGGGTTGTTTGCTTTCATCGGCATTACGATAGTTCTCAACCTGCTGCGGATTGTTGGCAATCACTTCATCCACAATCGCCTCAATCGCACCGCTGTCGGTAATCTGCTTAAGGCCTTTGGCTTCGATAACCTCGTCGGCAGTGCCTTCACCATTCCAGATCGCTTCGAATACCTGTTTGGCGATTTTCCCGGATATGGTGTTATCAGTAATTCTTGCCAGCAAGCCTGCCAGAAGCTCAGCCGTCACAGGTGACTGATCAAACTCTATACCTGCCTTGTTAAGGGCCGCGGTCAGTTCAACATTCATCCAGTTGGCTGCCAGCTTGGCATCACCGCAAGCTTTAACCACCTGCTCATAATAATCCGCCACATCAATACTGGTAGTTAACTGGTCAGCATCGGCAGCACTTAAACCATATTCCGAGGCAAAACGGGCACGCTTGGCATCGGGCAATTCCGGTAACGAGCCGCTGACACGCTCGATCAGTTCATCGTTTAACTCAACAGGCAGTAAATCAGGGTCGGGGAAGTAGCGATAATCGTTGGCTTCTTCCTTGGAGCGCATGGAGCGGGTTTCATCCTTGTTGGCATCATACAGGCGCGTTTCCTGTACCACTTTACCGCCGCCTTCGATCACATCAATCTGACGTTCGACTTCAAAGTTGATGGCTTTTTCCAGGAAGCGGAAAGAGTTAATGTTTTTCAATTCTGCACGGGTACCGAATTCTTCCTGACCTTTTGGACGTATAGAAACATTGGCATCACAACGAAAGGAGCCTTCCTGCATATTACCGTCGCAGATACCGATATAACGCACCAGCTGATGTATCTTTCTTGCATACGCCACGGCTTCCTTGGCCGAACGCATATCCGGCTCAGATACAATTTCCAGTAGCGGTGTACCGGCACGGTTTAAATCGATGCCTGTCATGCCATGGAAATCTTCGTGTAATGATTTACCGGCATCTTCCTCGAGATGAGCCCGAGTCACACCAACCGTTTTAACCGCACCATCATCCATTACGATCTCTACATGCCCCTTACCTACAATTGGTAGCTCAAACTGGCTGATCTGGTAACCTTTCGGCAAATCAGGGTAAAAGTAATTTTTGCGTGCAAACACAGAGCGATGCCCCAGCTCGGCATCAATCGCTGTACCGAATTTCACCGCCATGGTTACAGCTTGCTCGTTCAGAACCGGCAATACACCCGGCATCCCGAGGTCGATATTACAGGCCTGTGTATTCGGTTCTGCTCCAAACGCTGTCGATGCGCCTGAAAAAATCTTTGATTTTGTCGCCAACTGGGCATGAATCTCAAGCCCGATTACTGTTTCCCATTGCATAACTTGTTACCGTTATTCGAATCCAACAGGATTCTTCTGATGCCAGTCTGTTACCTGCTGAAACCTGTGCGCCACATTCAGCAAACGTGCTTCATCGAAATAATTACCGATAATCTGTAAACCTACCGGCATACCATTCACCGGCTCACAGGGAATCGACATTCCCGGCAATCCTGCAAGATTGGTTGCAATCGTGTAAATATCAGACAGATACATGGTGACAGGATCATCTGCCTTTTCACCAATTTTAAAAGCGGTTGTCGGAGAAGTCGGCCCCATGATGACATCGCATTGCCTGAAAGCCTGCTCGAAATCATCCGAAATCAGGTGACGAATCTGTTGCGCTTTCAGGTAGTAGGCATCGTAATAACCGGCTGACAATGCATAGGTTCCAATCATGATGCGACGCTTGACCTCGGCCCCAAAGCCTTCAGCACGTGAGCGCTTGTATAAATCTTCAAGATCTTGCGGATCTTCGCATCGATGCCCATAACGCACACCGTCAAAACGAGACAGATTGGATGAACATTCAGCCGGCGCTACCACATAGTAAACGGGTACAGACAAACCGGAATTAGGCAGACTGATGTCAACGATTTCTGCACCCAGTTCGGTGTACTTGTCTATGGCTGATCGAATAGATGCCTCAACATCAGCATCCAGGCCTTCACCAAAATACTCTTTGGCGACACCGATTTTCAAACCTGAGAGGTCGTTATTCAGTCCACCGATGTAATCCGGCACAGTCTCCTGTGCGGAAGTTGAATCACGCTTGTCAAATCCCGCCATGGCCTGCAACAGGATGGCGGCATCTTCTGCATTGGCGGTCATTGGGCCAGCCTGGTCAAGACTGGAAGCAAAAGCAATCATTCCATAACGGGAAATCCGTCCGTATGTGGGTTTCAGGCCAGTCAGTCCACATAAAGCGGCAGGCTGCCTGATGGAACCACCAGTATCCGTTCCAGTTGCGGCGACCGCCAGCCTGGCAGAGACACAGGCAGCTGAACCACCGGAAGAACCGCCCGGTACAGTTTCAGTATCCCAGGGATTTTTTACGGGCCCATACCAGCTGGTCTCGTTGGAAGAACCCATGGCAAACTCGTCCATATTGGTTTTACCCAGCATGACGACACCGGCTTGCTTCAACTTATCGACTACAGTCGCATCATAAGGTGCAACAAAACTGTCGAGCATTTTCGAACCGCAGGAGGTACGCACACCATCTGTACAGAAGATATCCTTGTGGGCAATCGGAATGCCGATCAACTGGCCTTCTTCACCTGCCTTGATACGCTCATCAGCCGCTTCGGCCTGCTTTATAGCTTCTTCTTCACAGATACTGATATAACTGTTGAGACTGCCATCATACTGCCTGATGCGATCAAGAAAATATTGGGTTAACTGAACACTGGTAAATTCGCCTGCACGCAAACCGGCAGCCAGTTCTGCAATTGTCTTGTTATGCATCGTCTTACTCAATTACCTTGGGCACGAGAAACAGGCCGTTTTCCACGGCTGGAGACAGCGACTGGAATTTTTCCCGCTGATCAGTTTCAGTGACTTCATCTGGACGCAAACGCTGGGTCATATGCAAAGGATGCGACATCGGCACCACATCCGAGGTATCAACCTGGTTCATCTGCTCAACCAGGTCAAGAATATTGCTCAGATCGGATGCCACGGAAGTCTTTTCTTGTTCCGTTACCCCCAATCGGGCCAGGTGTGCAATTTTTTGGACATCATCCGGGGTCAGGGACATGCTTACCTCAGTATTCCGCCAGTTAAATCAAAGCGCGAAAGGTATCACATACCCGCTGTAGAAAAAACAGCCCAGACTAAGCAGGGCTGCAATAGAGTGAAAATCAGGAGAATGGCTTATTAGGCCCCGGGCTTTCCGTGAATCATTTCTTCCAGTTTGGCTGCCAGCTCGCGCGGCTGGAACTTCGAAACATAATCATCGGCACCAACGTTCTTACCCAGTGCCTGGTTCTGACCTGCAGTCAGTGATGAATGCATAATGACAGGGATTCCATGAAAGCGGGAATCTGACTTGATTTTGCGCGTTAGCACATAGCCATCCATTTCCGGCATTTCGACATCGGTGAGTATCAGACTAATTTCATTATGAATATCACGCCCGGTAGCCTCACAATGCTCGGCAATATTCTTCAGCATTTTCCAGGCCTCTGCACCGTTGGTAGCACTCAGGTGACGAAAGCCCAGTTTATCCAGCGTTGTCTTGATCTGTGTTCTCGCCACACTGGAATCATCTGCAAAAACAACCGTATGATTCTGGTTAATCTCGTTGGCGATCACACCATCGAACAACATATCGTCATCATAGAATCCAGCCGTCTCGGCCAGCACTTTCTCAACATCCATAATCATCACCAGGCGACCGTCTTTAAGTTCGGTAACCGCGGTAACGAGTCCTCCAAGTCGATGAGCCAGCATTGGAGGCGGCGCTTTTACCTGGTCCCAGCTCAGGCGCTGAATCATATCTACAGAATCAACCAGGAAACCCTGCACATTCTTGTTGTACTCGGTGATCATAAGAATTTTGGGTTTATTATTTGACACCACGCCACAGAATTTCGGCAGGTTAACAACAGGGACCATCGAGCCACGTAAACTGACCATGCCTTCCACGGCGTCTGGCATATCAGGGGCATGCGTAATTTCCGGCACGCGCATCACTTCGCGCACTTTAAACACATTGATGCCAAATACTTCGTCGCGCTCTGAACCCTCATCCTGTCCGAGACTAAACAGCAAGACTTCCAGCTTATTGGCGCCAGCCAGTTTTGTTCTGTCATCAACCGACTGGATAAAACTGTTTCCAGACATCAAAAATCCCCCTGTTATTCTTATCTAAACCTGATAGCGGCTGTATTTTTACTAACTTTAGACAGTTTAAGCGATTGTGCAGATAATTTTGACTAAAGTCTCCATAAATTCTACCCATTGGGGTATTGTTATGGGATATCTTGCTGTAAACAGCCAGCATTGCTAGATTACGCAATTAAATTGCGCTCAGAT
>JABDQZ010000015.1 GCA_013041975.1 Gammaproteobacteria bacterium | reverse complement strand
ATTTACAGGGTGTTATGTGGGGTGTGCCTGCGTTAATGGGAACCTTTCTATTGCGTCCCTACAGCGAAGGGTTGTCTTTCACTCGGCCGGACATGGTTGCCGCTATTGTCAGTCTTGCCGTGAACATCCCGGCCAACTATGCGCTGATATTCGGGCATTGGGGGGCGCCGGAACTCGGTGGGGCCGGGGCAGGCTGGGCCACCGCTATCGCTTTTTGGGCGGCTTTTCTGGTGATGGTATATTATTCGCTTGGCCATAAAGTCTACGAAAAGGTACATTTGTGGTCGAGCTGGCACTCGCAGGACCGGTCCGAAATAAGACATCTGCTCAAAGTCGGATCACCGATCGCAATGACCATGTTTGTCGAGGTCAGTATTTTTTCCCTGATCGCATTATTCCTTGGTAGCCGAACCGGCGCTGAGATAGCTGCGCATCAGGTTGCCATGAATGTTGCCTATCTGCTCTTTACCCTGCCATTAAGTATATCGGTCGCAGCGACTATTCGTGTGAGTTTCAATGTTGGCCAGAAAAATCGAATGGCGGCGTACATTTCTGCCAAGGCCGCTGTTTTGCTGGCAATAATTACGGCTTTAATGAATATCATCATCCTGTTGACACTGGCAGCTCCGATAGCCCGTATGTATTCACAGGATCAGCAGGTGATCGAACTGGCAGCACATCTGATGATTTTTGCTGCCATGTTTCAGTTGGCAGATGCTTTTGTGGTGCCAACACAGGGAGCATTGCGAGGCTACAAGGATACCTTTGTGCCGCTGTTGCTGGCGATACTGGCTTACTGGGTTATTGCATTGCCATTGGGTTATCTGCTGGGTTTGACTGATGTGCTTGGAAACGCATCAGGAGCGGAAGGTTTCTGGATTTCGCTGGTGGTAGGATTGGTTATCAGTGGTGTGCTGATGACAACCAGGCTGATAAGGGTCAGCCATCCTTGAAGGATGATTAAGATTTTATCGTCTTGTTTCGACCGTTCTGTTTGGCCTTGTATAACGCAGTATCACATCGGTCTACAATATCATTGCCCGATTCATCGAAGCGGTGTGCTGCGATACCGAAAGAAGACGTTATCGCATTAATAATATCACCGGATTTAGTATTTCGTACCTGCAGTTTTTCAACGGCTTTACGTATATTTTCGGCGACCATGAAGGCATTTTCCATGCTGGTCTCGGGCAGGATAATGATGAACTCTTCACCACCAAAGCGCGCAACATAGTCGGTGGAACGGGTTTTTTCTGTGAGTAAGCGCGCAAAGACCTGGAGGATTTTATCGCCGAACAAATGACCGTAACTGTCATTTAAATCCTTGAAGTGATCAATATCAGCCATGATGATGCAGAAGCCTGCTCCGCTTTTGCGTCGGTCATTCAGCAGCCTTTTGAGTTGCTCATCGAAACCACGCCGGTTCAACAGGCCGGTTAATGAGTCGGTTGTAGCCTCGATCCGGGCATGAGCCAACTCATTTTTAAGTGTATTAAGACCTTTGCTGGTAACCAGTAGATTGGTTTCCAGCTGTTTGGTGTCATCAACAAACTGGCGGGTCACATGAACAATAGAAGAAACCACCGATAATACGTTCTGTGTGGATTGGGTTGAAGACAAGGTGTCGATATGTTTTTCAAGTTGCTTATTGCTGATAGAGGATTTGCCAGCAATGTCGATGATTGAACTGACTACTTCAGTGATAGTGTCCAGTAGCTCGTTTCGCAGTCCTTCGGTAAGTTCTTCGCTACAGACAAAAAAGAAGTTTACGAATAATTTAACTGCATTTTCGTGAGTCAGGGTTTTGTTTTCTATATGACGTTCAACTTTCCTGTTCAGCGTGGTGTTTTTGCCAGCAATATAGATATAGAAAAGGCCGTAATAAACCGGCGTGAATGGTAGTTGAAGCTCGGTCAGCTTTGCCATGGTCAGGCGCAGATATTCTGCTGCTTTTGCAGGCTCATCTGCTTCGAGTAGAGTATTATTGTCTATCGCTTTATCCTGATCCATGTGAAAATGACCACCAATTCTAAGGAATATATAGTTTAATTCTTAAGCGTCTACTTGAACAGGCAATTTTTTGCATAATCGGCCGCTTCATTGGCTGACCAGTCACCCTTGTCTTTTGCCTTCATCTGTTTGCACCAGGCTTCGGAACCTACCTCGGGAGCACATCCGGTCGTGTATAGAAACATAGCTAAAATAAACAATATCAGGGAGACAGGTTTAAATAGTTTCATAAATATTACCGAATGATTACGTTAATGACTGTTGTTGGATTTCTATAATTTCATTGATGCCTTTTTCAGCAAGTGCCAGCATGGCATCCATCTGGACACGGCTGAAGGGGGCGCCTTCTGCAGTGCCCTGTACTTCAATAAAACCACCATTTTCGGTCATCACAACATTCATATCCGTTTCTGCATTGGAATCTTCGGTATAATCGAGATCAAGAATCGGTTGGTCCTGATAAACGCCGACAGAAACCGAAGCCACATTATGGATGATGGGATTTTCTGTTATTGAGCTGGTTTTCTTGAGATGGTTGATGGCATCAGAGAGGGCAACAAAAGCACCCGATATTGAAGCAGTGCGTGTGCCGCCATCAGCCTGTATAACATCACAGTCCAGCGTGACAGTGCGTTCACCAAGTTTTTTAAGGTCAACTGCGGCACGCAATGAGCGGCCAATCAGGCGCTGGATTTCCATGGTGCGACCACCTTGTTTTCCCCGCGCAGATTCACGTCCCATACGCTTGTTGGTTGAGCGAGGCAGCATGCCATATTCTGCGGTGACCCAGCCTTTTCCACTCTCTTTCATCCAGCGCGGCGTGTTTTCATCGACAGTCGCAGTACAGATAACCTTGGTATCGCCAAATTCGACCAACACAGAGCCTTCTGCATGCAGGGTATAGTTTCGGGTAAAGCTGACTTTGCGCATTTCATCAGCATGGCGACCGCTGGGCCTCATTAAATAACCTCTTTCAATTATTGGTATTTATCGATCAGGCCACGCAAATGGTCCATGGCTGAGTCTATCTCAGTGATATTATCGTTTTGCGGATCCGGCTTGGCATCCCTGTCATTTGCGTGCCAGCATAACGCCAAAGCCGTCGCATTGTCACTATTTGGATGGGCCGCTTTTACCGCTTCATCGACCATATTACTGGTGCGCTCCTTCAATGAACCGTTACCGGAAATGATCAGCGCTTCAAGCTGAGCTTCCTTGAGCTGTGACCAGATGCCGTCCGTACACAACAACAGAATATCGCCATCATGCAGCGGCATTGGTGGGGTGATTTCAATGTCAGGCAGTACTTTTTTTCCGCCCAGACATTTTGAAACGCCGCTGCGACCGCTGGCTTCAGACTGAGAATCGCTGTCTTCAATAGTGCCTTTCAGGCGCATCAGTTCCACCCGCGTGTGATCAAGTGAACGACGGTGAGCCTGGCCCGCCCGAAAAAGATAAGTACGACTGTCTCCCAGGTGTGACCATTGCATCATGCCATCCTGGATAACAACAATCACCCCGGTCGAGCGCGGATAGATGGGCGGTCGCTTTTGCATGCCGAAATGGCGGATATTTTTATGTGCCGTTTTCATTACCAGGTAAATAAAGTCATTGGCGTTGAATGAGGCTGCGTCAGCGTTTTTCAGCAGATGATAGCTGGAGTCGACAAACATTTGCGCTGCGACTTCTCCCTTGGGATGACCTCCCATGCCATCGGCGAGCACCAGAACAATGATACCGTCATGCGCAAACACTTCGCAGCGATCCTGGTTGACCTTCCGGTCACCACGCTGGCTTGCACGTGCATAGTCGGGTTGCTGCGGAGGTTGCGACACTGATCTAGTTGACCGGGTCAATTTTATTGCGCATTGAATGAGGGCGTCCACTTTGTTCGAGCAGGACGTCACGCAGGTCGGCGGCAGATTGTGGACGGTTTTTGGCCTCCAGTTCCATCGCCCAGTCGATGGATTTCAATAACCATGCGGGGTAGCGATTGGGAAATTTTTCAATCGCGGGTTCCAGTTTGCTCTTTCCGGCATCAATCTCGGTGGCTGCTGGTGGTGGTTTGCCATCAAGGCAGGCACGCATGGTGGCACCAACGGCGTAAACATCACTCCATGGTCCGATACTGCCTTTGCTGTAATACTGTTCAACCGGCGAAAAGCCGGGGGTAATGATTTGTGCCTTGAGAATGTCAGAAGATTCAGAAAATTCATGTACCGCGCCAAAGTCCAGCAATAAGGGGTTACCGCCCGGTCGCAGATGGATATTGCCAGGCTTGATATCGAGATGCAGGTGTTGTTGTGTGTGCATCAGGTCAAGTGCATCCAGTAATGGCGGAAAGACGGTCATCAGAAAATTTGTGCTCAGGCCTCCCTTGCGTTTCTTGATATAGGTGCCCAGGTTTTTACCTGGTTCATAATCCATCACCAGGTAAGCAGAACCGTTGGCCAGGAAACAGTTACGTACCTTGACAATATTCGGGTGCCGGAGTTTTGCCAGGGTGCGGGCTTCAAAAAAGAACAGTTTCAGTCCGCGGTAATAACTGTTGAGCTTGCCTTCTTCTGATACCTGCACCTGGTCGCGCTCGCCGCGTGTACCAAAACGCTTTGGAAAGTATTCCTTGACGGCGACTTCATCCTGGGTTTCATCATCACGTGCCAGATAAATCAGGCTGAAACCACCGCTGCCGATAAGACGCACAACGTGGTAGCAGTCCAGTTCAGTGCGCGGAACCAGGGCTTTTCTTGGGGGTAAATCACTCATACTGTTATAGTATCGTCATGACAGGCAATAACCTTAATTGGAAAAGCGAATGATTAAAAGCATGACGGCATTTGCCAGGGAAGAGTTTCGTTCGGAAATTGGAGAATTTATCTGGGAGGTGCGTTCCGTCAATCACAGGTATCTTGAAGTTTTTGTTCGCTTGCCTGAAGAGTTGCGGGCACTCGAGCCAGTGGTGCGTGAAAAAGTCGGTAAAGCGTTATCGCGCGGCAAGGTTGAATGCGGATTGAGATACAAAAATGCAGGTCTGGCGCCATCTTCTATCAACGTTAACGAAGCACTGGTGAGTGAGCTGGTAGAGGCTTCGCGCAAGGTGGGGCATCTGTTGCATTCAGAAGCAAGGCTGAGTATCAGTGAGGTGATGCGCTGGCCGGGTGTGCTGGATGCAGAACCCGTGGATAGCGGGGAAATCCAGAAACAGGCAGTAGAACTGCTGGATAAAACCCTGTCCGGTCTGGTGGAAGCCCGTGAGCGTGAAGGACAACAACTGGGCAAACTGATAGAACAGCGTATTGACGATATGGGCGAGCAGGTTGAAGTTGCCAAACAGCGAATGCCGGAAGTCGTTGCCGCATTGCGTCAACGGTTACAGGCTAAAATGGCAGAATTTGACGATCTTGATGATGCCCGGGTCGAACAGGAAATGGTGATCCTGGCACAGCGACTCGATGTTGATGAAGAAATGGATCGTTTGAAAACCCACCTGACGGAAGTGGCGCGTACCCTGACCCAAAACAAACCGATTGGCCGCCGTCTTGATTTTCTGATGCAGGAACTCAACCGTGAAGCCAACACGCTGGGATCAAAATCTGCAGATACAGTGACCACGCAGGCATCGGTTGAAATGAAGGTGTTGATCGAACAGATGCGCGAGCAGATACAGAATATAGAGTAGCGCTGGTTGACGCAGCCATCTGAGGAATTATTCATATCCAACTCAATGAGCTGTCACTTACTGTGGCTCATCGGGACCATCTAGGCTAACCCTATTATTTTGCCGCTAATAAAATGATTTGTTTGCGGGTTTGTTATGATCAGGTGTAATTATGAAGCGTAAAGCTCTGAAAGTAGATGAGGTGTCTGACAGCTGTTCTGCAAACAATGGTATTCCTGCGATAATGGATTTAACTCAAAGCCTGTCAGGTTTGCTGTTAGCTTTGTTCATGTGGGCACACATGTTTTTTGTTTCATCGATTCTGCTCGGCAAAGATGCCATGTATACGGTGACCAAAACATTTGAAGGCTATTATCTGCTGGGCAGGTCTTATCCCTGGATCGTATCCATTGCTGTGGCTGGTGTGTTATTGCTGTTTATGCTGCATGCATTTCTGGCTATGCGGAAATTTCCGTCCAGCTATCGGCAGTACAAGGTTTTTTTGTCTCATAAGGCCGGGTTAAAACACCAGGACACCAGCTTGTGGTTTGTACAGGTCTATACCGGTTTCGCACTGTTTTTTCTTGGTTCAGCCCATCTTTTTTTCATGCTGACAAATCCTGCTGAGATTGGCCCTTATGCTTCTTCAGACAGAATATGGACAGGCAATATGTGGCCGGTTTACCTGCTTTTGTTACTGGCTGTCGAATTGCACGGCAGTATTGGTCTGTACCGTCTTGCCATAAAATGGGGTTGGTTGCAGGGTAAGGATGCCAACCAGGGACGACGCAGACTGGGTGTTTTAAAGTGGGGTATCACGGTCTTTTTCCTGGTACTGGGCTTATTGACGCTTGCTGCCTATGTCAAGATTGGTATCGAGCACCAGGACAGGGCCGGTGAACGTTATCACCCACAGCCATCCGGTCATCTGTCGGACCCTATGAAAAGTCCGGGACGAACGACATGAAAATAATCTATACCGATGTTCTGGTGATTGGTGGCGGTCTGGCTGGTCAGCGCGCAGCCATTGGCGCCAGGCGGCGGGGGCATGAAGTGATCATCCTTAGCCTGGTTCCGGCCAAGCGCTCTCATTCAGCTGCTGCCCAGGGCGGGATGCAGGCAAGTCTGGCCAATGCCATCATGGGTGAGGGCGATAATGAGGACGTACATTTCGCTGACACCATCAAGGGAAGTGACTGGGGAGCAGACCAGCAGGTTGTCCGCATGTTTGTCGATACGGCACCGAAGGCCGTGCGTGAACTGGCTGCCTGGGGGGTGCCATGGAACAGGGTGGAAAGTGGCGAACACGAAGTGGTGATAAACGGCAAGAAGGTCACTATTGAGGAAAAGGATGAGGCACATGGCCTGATTACCGCACGTAATTTTGGTGGTACACATAAGTGGCGCACTTGCTACGTATCCGATGGTACAGGTCATTCCATGCTTTACGCGGTGAGTAACCAGGCGATTACTCAGCAGATACCGGTACACGAACGCATGGAGGCAATGTCATTGATCCATGATGGTGATCGTTGTCTTGGTGCCATTGTGCGTAATCTTATTACCGGTGAACTTGTTGCTTACGTGGCCAAGGCCACTGTTATTGCGACAGGTGGCTTTGGGCGCATTTACCGCGTTTCTACCAATGCTGTTATCAACGAAGGCATGGGGGCGGCCATAGCTCTGGAAACCGGCCTTGCCACACTGGGTAACATGGAAGCCGTGCAGTTTCATCCGACGGGAATTTTTCCGGCTGGTATTCTGGTTACCGAAGGGGCAAGGGGCGATGGTGGTTTGTTGCTGGATGGTGAACTTAACCGTTTTATGCCGCAATACGAACCCGATAAAAAAGAACTGGCTTCAAGGGATGTTGTATCACGACATATGGAATATCACATTGCCCAGGGGCATGCTGCCAAGTCCCGGTATGGTGAACACCTGTGGCTCGATATCAGGTTGCTGGGCGAAAAGCATATCAAACGTAATCTGCGCGAAGTATACGAGATATGTGGACATTTTCTCGGTGTTGATCCGGTTCATGAACTGATCGCCGTACGCCCGGCTCAACATTATTCGATGGGCGGTGTGCGTACTGACCATCGTGGCGAAAGTAGCGGGCTGCGAGGTCTTTTTGCCTGCGGCGAGGCTGCCTGCTGGGATATGCACGGCTTTAATCGCCTGGGCGGCAATTCAGTTGCTGAGACCGTGGTTGCCGGCATGATTGTTGGGGAAAATATTGCTGATTTTTGTGATGATGCCGCCAATGAACTGAATGTTTCCACCAGCCTGGTCAAGCAATTCTGGAAACAGCAGGTTGATGCCATAAACATGCTGACCAGTGGCAGAGGAAAGGAATCGGCTTTGCAACTGGGTAATCGCATGAAGGATATTATGACCGACAAGGTCGGTATTTTCCGCGATGGTGAAAAACTGGAGGAGGCTGTTGACGAGTTGCAGAACCTGCTAAGGCGCAGTCGTAATATAGGTGTCAGGGTTAAGCATAAAACCGCCAATCCTGAACTGGTCAATGCCTATCGTGTGCCGCGTATGTTGAAGCTTGCGCTGTGTGTGGCCTATGGAGCATTGCAGCGTACCGAAAGTCGAGGTGCCCACTTCCGTAATGATTATCCACAGAGAAATGATGCGCAGTGGTTGAAGCGTACCCTGGCCCGTTGGCAGGACCCGGATGCTGACCTGCCCCAGCTGGATTACGAGGAACTGGATATCATGCAAATGGAAATGCCGCCTGGATGGCGTGGTTATGGTGCCCGGGATTATATCGATCATCCGAATACCACTTTGCGAGAGGCTGAAATAGAGCGCATCCGACAACAGTTGACTGGTGCAGACAACACGGCGATTCAAAATGCGTTAATGCCTTATCAGCATTTGCTGCCGGAAATGTTTAGATGTGGGAATCAGCGTTTGGGAGGAGGGTCTTGAACGAGTCACAAAACACTAACAAAGGCCGTCAGCTCACTATTAACATTTTGCGTTGTAACCCTCAGCAACAAAACAACCAACCCTATATGCAGCGCTTTGAGCTCGAAGAAGCTGCCGGTATGACCCTGTTTCTGGCGCTCAATGAAATACGTGATACATTGGATCCTTCATTGCAGTTTGATTTCGTCTGTAGAGCCGGTATCTGTGGCAGTTGCGGTATGTTGATTAATGGTCGCCCGGGACTGGCTTGCCGCACACTGACAAGGGACCTGCCCCCGACCATAAATCTGGCTCCTTTACCAGGTTTTGAACTGATAGGTGACCTTTCAGTCAATACGGGCAAATGGATGCGCGGCATGTCTGAACGCCTGGAAACATGGATTCATGATCAGCAATCGACCGACCTGTGCGCACTGGAAGCACCGATGGAGCCTGAAAAGGCAGAGCAGCTTTACGAGCTTGAACGCTGTATCGAGTGTGGTTGTTGTATTGCTGGTTGCGGCACTATGCATATGCGGGAAGACTTTGTTGGTGCCGTTGGCTTAAACCAGATTGCCCGCTTCAGACTTGATCCAAGGGATAATCGTGATGATGACGATTATTATCAACTGGTGGGAGATGATGACGGGATTTTTGGTTGCATGTCATTACTGGGCTGCCACGACGTTTGTCCAAAATCCTTACCTTTACAGACACAGATCGCTTTTCTGCGACGACAGATGTTAAAAGTTGCTTTGAAATAACTTGTCAAAGTAAATAGCGGGCTATTCCTGATGTCGGCAGTCATCTATGGGCCACCCGTCGCAAGCCTGCTCTGGAATTTTATTGACAGGTAGCATAAAGTTTGCGCTTCTAATTTGTGTTTTCGTGTTTTTCAATGAGGTTTCTATGCCGGGCAAACTCTATATCGTATCTGCGCCTTCCGGTGCTGGAAAAACCAGTCTGCTTTCACGCCTGGTGCCGGAAGACGATTCACTCAGTTTGTCGGTTTCCCATACCACACGGGCCTCCAGAGAAGGAGAAACGGATGGTGTGCATTATCATTTTGTTTCTTTGGAAACCTTCGAGGCTGAGCTTGAAAAAGGCACTTTTCTGGAATCTGCAAAGGTTTTTGATAATTATTATGGCACCTCTGAAGCTGGTATTAATGCCCAGCTGGAACAGGGACAGGATGTGATTCTGGAAATTGACTGGCAGGGAGCCCAGCAAATCAGAAAACGTCTACCAGGTACTGTTTCCATCTTTATTCTTCCTCCCAGTGTAGAGGCGCTGCGTGA
The DNA here is from genome assembly GCA_013041975.1 of Gammaproteobacteria bacterium. Taxonomy (GTDB): domain Bacteria; phylum Pseudomonadota; class Gammaproteobacteria; order Chromatiales; family Chromatiaceae; genus JABDQZ01. The sequence continues at coordinate 1,813 of JABDQZ010000015.1, read as the reverse complement.
GCGTCTTGGCAACCGCGGTCAGGATGCTGAAGCAGTCATCATCAAGCGTATGCAACAGGCCAGAAGTGAACTTTCCCATTATCCTGAATATGATTACCTGGTTTTCAATGATGATTTTGAAATCGCATTGCGGGATTTAAAGTCCATTTTCACTGCCAATCGTCTGCAAATCGACCGCGTCAGCATCGTCGAAGAGGAAAAATTACACGGCTTGTTGGCCTGAGGTTGGCGTAAAGTCGTTGTTTGTCGTAGAATTCGCCTCCTGTTTATTTATTTCTAACTTTTTTTCGGGTTTTTTAGTATGGCACGCGTAACCATTGAAGATTGTCTGGATCATGTTGATAACCGTTTTGACCTGGTATTACTGGCGACCAAAAGGGCGCGTCAACTTGTCAACGGTGTTGAGCCGCTGGTTCCCTGGGAAAATGACAAGGCGACTGTAGTTGCGTTGAGGGAAATCGCTGAAGGCCTGATCACTGATCAAACGGTTGAAGAGCCTGAAGTAGAGGTAATGTCAGTTGATGATGAACTGGCCGCTGCTCTCGAAGCCGATCTCGGCGGTGCGAGTACTGTTCCACCTCCTTCTGTTGCCGAGTAAACAAAACCACTTTTAGCCTGGACAGATTCCGGGTATTGTTCAGGTATCGATTGATTATTGGTACCCGAACACAGTGTCGCAAACACTCGCTGACCAAGTTACACTGACAGGTGAGAATGAAAACAAGCCTCGTTACCTGATCAGTAACTTTTGTTCTGATCTTGACGAATATCTTTTGCCCGACCAGATACGCGAAGTCTATCGTGCCTACCTGTTTGGCGCAGAAGCCCATTCCGGACAAAAACGCATGTCCGGCGAACCCTATATATATCATCCGATTGCCGTTGCCCGCATTCTTTCTGAAATGCGCATGGATCATAAATGCCTGATGGCTGCCATTCTCCATGATGTCATTGAAGATACCGAGTCTTCCAAGGAACAGCTGATTGAACTCTTTGACGAAGAAATTGCTGAACTGGTTGACGGTGTCAGCAAGCTGACCCATCTCGATTTTAAAAGCCATGCTGAAATGCAGGCGGCCAACGTACGCAAGATGCTGTTGGCAATGACGCGGGATATTCGCGTGATTCTCATCAAGCTGGCTGACCGCCTGCACAACATGCGCACCCTTGGGGTGATGCGACCCGCCAAGGCGAGACGTATTGCCCGGGAGACGATGGAAATCTATGCACCGATTGCCAGTCGCCTGGGTATTTACAGTTTGCGTGTCGAACTGGAAAAACTCGGTTTTCAGGCTTATTACCCGTGGCGCTTCCGGGTGATCGACACGGCTTTGCGCAACCTGCGCGGAAACCGAAAGGAAATCGTTGATCATATCGAGTCGGCCATTCTGAATCGTCTTGAACAGGAAGGATTACAGGGCCAAGTCATCGGGCGTGAAAAAAACATCAGTAGCATCTATCGCAAGATGCGCGACAAACAGGTCAGTTTAAGCGAACTGGCTGATGTCTATGCTTTCCGAATTATTGTTGATTCTGTTGATACCTGTTATCGCATTCTCGGAGCGGTACATAATCTTTACAAGCCGGTGCCCGGCAAATTCAAGGACTATATTGCCATTCCCAAGGCCAATGGTTACCAGTCACTGCATACGGTACTGTTCGAGCCTCATGGTCTGCCGATAGAAGTACAGATTCGTACGACCGAAATGGATCGTATAGCAGAAGCAGGCATCGCCGCACATTGGCTTTACAAAATGGACGGTGATGATCAGAACCTGTTTGCCAACACGGCTGCAACGGGCTGGTTAAACAA
>JABDQZ010000014.1 GCA_013041975.1 Gammaproteobacteria bacterium | reverse complement strand
CATAACGCCCCATATCACGATACGCTGGTGTACGACAATACCGCTCTTCCAATGCAAACAACTCTTCCATATCAGTCTGTTTCAGCACAGTTTCATCCATGTAATCACTAAAAATACGAATTCCCGTATGTGCCTTGATGTCAAAACCATGGGCTTTAAAGGTTTCGACTATCTCATGAGGGTACTGAGGGTTGGGAGGCGTTAGTTTGTTACCCTTTCCCAGGTAACTATCTTCAAGAATTGGCTTGAGCCGCCAACTCCCCTTGAGCGTATTGGAGTAGACCATTGCATTTCGGTTATAGAACATTAACGACAGATAGCCACCGGGTTTGACTTTTTCCATGACGGCCTTCAAGCCGGCTGCTGGATCTGCCAGCCATTCAATTACGGCATGAAAAAGCACCAGATCGAATTGCCCTGAATGCCTGGCATAGTCCTGGAATGACTGGTGATGAAAGTCTGCCTGCAAACCTTCTGTAGCAAAATTTCTCCGGGCCTGGGAGAGCATTTTTGAGGATACATCACATAGCGCTACAGAATGATGTTTTTGAGAGAGCCATTGACTGATTTGCGCAAAACCGCATCCGGCATCCCATACCTGCATTAACGTTTTTTGTTTCGTCAGATTGTCGAGATCCTGCTTCAGTAACTTGAGTCGCCAGTCACCTTTACTTGTGTCGTAGACACGTTCTCTGAACCGATCAATCAGTTCGTCAAAATTTCGATCCTGCTTCATTTTTTGGCCCAAACTTCAAAAAACACCGGAATAACCAGCATAAAGATTAGTATGATTACGGATTTTTTACATAATTCGATATTAAACAATTTGTTAACTTGCTGTTATTTATAAGAAATCCTGGATTGCAGCGATTTTTTAAAAAAAACAACGATCCACTATTTTTGCATTCTGATTGACCTGCATCAAACGTCTGAAGTAAAGCAATTGCAAAAAAGAATTTGATGAAGAGAATCGTAAGCTAGCTTAAAAGCTCAGGAGAAAAAATGATGACTCAAACCAATCCGACAATAAGCGAACCAGGTGATACTGCCTGCAATCCTTCCATTTGTGAAACTGAAAGCTTTTTAGACCGTGAAGTAGAGTTACTGGTCTGCAAGGAAAGCAAAAACTGCAAATACAAATACAGCCATAACAGCAAAACCATCTGCACCTGCAAGAACGCCCGCTAGCGTTCTCAGTCGCCCCCCTAATCAATCAAGGTTGAATCAGATGACAAAAGCCCTGAAGAACTCACGGACGTAATGGTCTGCCAGCAGGAAGGCAAACAGCAGGCTCAGGTAGAAAATCGAATAGCCAAAGGTTTTCATCGCCAACGCATCGCTTTCGTCCCTGTACAGACGCCATGCGTAATAAATAAAACCGATACCCAAAGCCACTGCACCTGAAAGATAGATCAGTCCGCTCATCTGGATAACGACTGGCATCAGCGAAACCGTAAACAGCAACAAGGTATACAGCAGAATCTGTTCCTTGGTAAAAGGCACGCCATGAGTCACAGGTAACATCGGGATTTTAGCTTTTGCATATTCCTTGCGACGACGGATCGCCAGCGCCCAGAAATGCGGTGGTGTCCATACAAAGATAATCAGAAACAGCAGCAATGCCTCTGTACCCACTTCACCTGTTACTGCAGCCCACCCCAGTAAAGGTGGCGCAGCACCCGCAGCCCCACCCAGAACAATATTCTGTGGCGTATTGCGTTTAAGGAACACCGTATAGATGACGGCATAACCTATTAATGCAATAAATGTCAAAAAAGCAGTGAGATCATTAACGAAGGCCACAAGAATCGCCATTGCCAGAATACCCAGGCTCACGGCAAAGAAGAACACATGCAGCGTATCCAGCCTTCCTGAAGGTAACGGACGATTTTCAGTACGATGCATCAGGGCATCAATGCGCTGATCGATCATGTGGTTCAAGGCCGCCCCTGAAGCCGCAGCAAGACCAATACCCAGATTCGCTGCAATTAAAATATCCAGTGGTGGCAATCCACCGGGATTAGCCAGCAACATTCCGACAAAACCGGTAAATACAATCAGGTAAACCACCTTGGGTTTGCATAACTCGTAATAACTGCGCCAGCTTATTGGCTCAACACTGACATTCTCTTTTACTTTTGTTGCGCTAGTCATAATGATTATCCTGCCTCTTTAGGATCGCCGATACGAACGACCTTGAGTAAACGTCGAAAATCCTTTGCAATATCTTCAGGATCAACATCCTGTGGATAGGCCATCATCAGGTTAGCCAGGGGATCAACGATAAAAATGCGGTTTTCTGGATTGTTGTTATTAATCGTCATTTGCTCGATTAATGTTTTGCCTTGTTCGGCATCAGTCGAAACAATTTCCATATTGCCGTAATCACTGACCTGCTCTTTAAAACTATCGAGCCTTGAATTATCAGTCATCACAAAAATACGTTTTATTTTTTCACGCTCTTCACCCATCAGGCGACGAACCTGGCGCATGAAAAAGACATTCTTCATGCATGTTTCATCGCAGTCACTGGAGCCAGCCATCATCAATATCCAGTTACCTTTTAGCGTATTTGTTTCCAACAAATCACCGCCAACCGTTGCCAGCGTAAGATTTTCCAGCGGACGTGCAGGATCAATCAGTTCACCACGATTGTTTGCTACAACTTCAGGCAAGCTATCCATGTTGGCGTACCAGACCCAGCTAAAAATATACGGCAAACCGCTGATAGCCAATAAAATCCAGAATGGCTTGAGATTTCGTTTAGTTTTCATTTCCTGATCAGTCATTACTGCTGCTTGATCCGTTT
>JABDQZ010000012.1 GCA_013041975.1 Gammaproteobacteria bacterium | reverse complement strand
TCCTTTTGCAGACCTTGGTAACTCCATCATCAGACACTAGATACCAACCCAAAACAGACTTTATGATTGCTTCTTTGATGACCTCCTGCCTACAACAAAGGCTATAAGGACCATCACTAGCATTACGATACCAATCAGGATATTACTCTTACTGAAGATGATATCTCTGGTAGCTCGAGACACAATTAACTCAAGAGATTGTGTTTCTATCCCCATTTCATGGAGGTTTGAATGCGTCCATGCTTCTGAATTCTCAATCTGAATCATTGTTGATCCTGGCTCAAGCACTCTTAATTTGGCAATAAATAGAACGCCTTCTTTTTCAATTGGTGTATTGCTTATCAAGTCGACCCGAACACGGCCAGGTGAGATAACTTTGTAATCAAACATTGCATTGGCTAGTAACGGGCCAGCACTGACACTGTCAAATTCCAACTTCATTGCATTAAAAACCAACTCCACTTCCAAGGCCCCAACTCCGTCGGGCCTGGAAGTTGTTATCAACAGGTTATAAGATCCGGAGGATGAGCCTGATGCCTGTTCAATCGCCAAATTCAGGGTCTGTGAAAAAACCGCACCAATACCTAATAGCCCAAATAAAATATACGCTAGAATAATCCGCAATGACCAACGATAACATTCACCTAAACCTTGAACTATCATCGCTGGGATACTCGTTGAAAAAGAATGCGGGCATCGTTGGATGTCACGCTTTTGTCTGAATCAGCATCACATATCAGGTCTTCAGGAATGAGCTTTACCGACATTTTTAATGCGGCCAGCGCATCAGCCAGATCCAGCCGGTCGTTTCCGTTGAAATCGCCTGGAACGCGACCATCAGCAGTTAGTACATCGATTCGTCCATTTACCGTTGCAATCTGCAGTTGTTCACCGCGCGAACCGTCGATTCTGGTAACATTCAGGGCAATTTCTGAACTAGTTCCTGGTTTTCCTGTCGCACGAAACTCAATTTGAGCTACCGTACCCGTTCCTGATACTCCATTTCCAGCAAAACCGATTAAGACTTCACCAGCTCGGTTCGGGTTAGCACTAAACAAGGAGTTGCCGACAACGTTCCCCTTGGAAACTTGACCGGTTGTTAAGACAATTCCAGCATCAAATTTGGTCTGGAAATTCATATTTCCAACATTGCTTCCTCGGACAAGGCGTATTGGCAACCACACCTGCCCACCAGACTTAACTTTCCTTCTATCGGCGACGAGTAACATGCCCATGGCTGGAATATCATTTCGGTTCTTCAAGTCTGGAATATTTTCGCTAACAACAGGGCCTGGACCAGGCGTGATGGTACCAGGCTCTTCATTTTTTCCTGTATCATCCGTTGTTGATTCTGTTGTGGCTTCATTCCTGTCCTTTCCCTCAGGGGTAGCAGGAAAAGGATCCCTGCCATTCCATTCTGTAGCCGATGGAATTGCATCGTTTCTAGTTTCTGCTGGTGGCGTGCCAGAACGCCAAACATAAATATACCGCCAGTCCCAACGTAGTTGACCGGCATGCCAGACAACTACCGTCACCGCCATTTTATCGCCTGCTTTTGTTCCAGGCGTTATGTCCGTGATTGGCGTAAATTCAACAGCATAATCTTCTCGAACTCGACTATGAACCTGTGAGCCTCGCTTGCCCTTAACATCAGCTGGTGTAAACCTGTCAGCCCAGCCATCAGAAGTCGGTGCCTGCATTCTCATCCCGACAATTGATTCGTAACGACCGACGTCCACTTTCGGCTTGTATGTAATCGCATGATTAATCGTTAAGGCCAGTTTGTTTCCAGGAATCAGGTTTCGGGGCAACTTGCCCCATCGAAACGCCCCCGTCCAGTTGTCAATATGCTTGTTTTGTCGGTCAAAAAACTGTGCTTGAACGACGAACGTTCCACTTTTGTTACTTGTAACACGTTTGATGTAGTCTCTGTCTTTGCCCGATTTATCCAGCTCAGCACCAAACATTTCCCAATAACCACCAGATGCATAAACTTCACTTATCAGGTTCGGTGAAATTGTGAAACATATGACGATAAACAAATAGAAAAAAAATAACCTGAATGACTTCATATCATCACCTCTGTAAAATAAGTGACTTTACAATTCCGCTACTCTAATTGTAGGTCTAGTAAATACAATCAGTGACTAATAGAAACATTTTGTAACATATTATTTCTACTCCTCATTTAGCTCTACAGCCGAACCATAATTAAAGCAGAAAGGTAGTAAATGCCACACCTGCCGTGAGGTAGCGCCGGAAAGTCACGGGTCTTCAAAGGTTAGCTAGGGAGATAGCCAGATTGCCTACCAAGTGACATGTTCAGCGCTATTTATTAGCAAGGGGGTGTAATACAGTCAAAACTGGATTTATCACAGGTTACTGTCTATGGAGATGTCGGCGTTGGACCTTACGGCACAATCGATTTCCAGGGGCCATCTGTTATCGAAGGTGATCTCTATCTTGATTCTACATTGGCAAAAATTCTTACTGATGAAGGTACAGAAATTGGCACTCGTTATGATGAGGGTCAAGATTTATCAGCAGCTGTTGAAGATGCGTTAACCGCTGCTGAAATTAATGCTTCACGGGATACCACGCAAGTATTTGACAAGATTATCACTTCGGTGAGTAATTATGGAAATGGTGGGATGAATGTAATCAATATAGAAGGTATTGATTACAAAAAATCCAGCGTGGCCACACCGTTAGCACTTACGCTTATTGGTGGGAGTGAAGACCTATTCGTGCTAAATGTCGGTGGAAAGTTTGTGTTGGGGCCCAACTCAAGCATTCGCGGTAGTGATCTCGTTGATCCAAGTAGAGTCCTCATTAATATTCAAGAGGGTAATACCCCTGCGCAGTTTGCTGCTAATCACTGTTGGCCGCCGCTGATTATTGTACGAAATATTCTTCGGAAAATGCAGGGTTAATAAGTCAAAATAGCGACATATACTCTGTTGAATTACATAGCGGGGTAATCATGACGATCAAAGAACGATTTCATAGTGAACCGACACAAATCAGGACAATAACCAAAGAACCAGTTTGGTTGCGCTTTTTTTTGTTTTTTCTTCCGGGCTATGTCCTCTTTGAAAATAATGGCAAAACCTACCGATGGGGAAAGCTTTTCAACAGTACGTTATACCAGGAGGGTGTTTCAATTTCGGACTGAAGCATAATTAAGGAGCAGTCAATTGCCAAGATTACACATCATCGCCTTAAGTTTATATGAGTACTGGCAGCATATAAAAATTAATAGATTTCTGTAGTACCACAGGATTAATCATTTGTTGATGTCAGCTTTGGTATGCGAAAGTTGGCAAGAAACTTCAAACTACGTCATTATTGACTAAATGTGAATGGTTACCTATTTTTAAACAATATTAGTGGAAGTATATTAGATATTTACTATGTATAAGGTTCTGATTGTCACCTTTATTCTTGTCTTTGTATGGCTACCAAAAACTGTATTGGCATTAAACCTAATATACGAACATAGTAGTACTACTCCCTTAGATAATCCTCATGACCTCAAACTTTCACCTGATGGACGTTACCTGATGGTGTCTGACGTTGGCAACAACCGGATTGCCATTCTTGATCCGGAATCACTGGAACTTCTTGGTCACTTTGGCAGTGACCATCAATCTGGCACGCATGATATTGATTTTGATAGTGATGGTTTGGCCTATGTTGCTGATACATACAACAATCGAGTCACGATCTATCGTGTGGATGATTTAAGAGCTTCAATGGTTTCAGAAATATCAGATTCAATTCGTGGCCCCGAGGGTGTTTTAATTCATCCAAATGGCAAGGTTTATGTTGCCGGGGCATGGTCTGGAAATGTTGTGGTTTACCAATCCGGAAAAAATGTTGGTGAACTAAAAGGCCTTTCATCCCCACATGATCTTGAGCTTGCTGAAAACGGAGACATTTGGCTTGCAGATGCTGGAAATGATCGACTATTGCTCCTTTCTCCCAGTCTTGAAATCAAAAGGGAGGTCTCTGGCGAACCTTTTAATTTTAATGGTGTTCGTTATCTTGATGTTATGAAGGATGGTACTTTAGTCGCTGCAGATAAATATAATCATTCAATCAAGTTTATTAGCTCAGACGGTCGACTTCTCTTGAAATTGGGCAGTGGTAATCCTTCAAAGGGCGTAAGTCTCTTTACAACACCTGAGGGTGTTGAGATAAGCGATAACACTTTATGGATATCCGACTCTGGAAATGATCGCATTGTTCGTTATCGTATTGAGTATTGATAAATGTAGTGCCAGCGTAATTCCAAGGCACTATCTTTCTCAATTCGGCTCAAATGTACTCAACTACACTCCATTAAGTTATTAATTTTATAGAGTAGGGTGGTCATCCAATGCTCTTTACCCAAAATACCGAAGGGGATATTCCAATGGCTAGACGACGGATTATATATTCAGTGAATTGATAACAATGTCTGGTTTAGCCATTCCGCTGCCCATGAAATTATTCGGGAATTGAATAGTAATAATTTCTTCACCTAGATTACCTGTTACGCTAACACCAATTATACCGTTTGTAGTGTCTTCTGTAGCAGCATAAGCAGTCAGTGAACCAAGTGGAGCAGTCAGGTTTTCAGGGTTAACAATTGTCAGCAGGTCTGCATTAGTCAGTGATGCAGTCAATGTGGTGTCACCACGTGATATACGTGAAGAGCGTTTTGCCAGTTCAGATTTCAAAGAGCGGTAAGCTTCATCAAAGTGACCGGTAGCTTTAGAAAGACGAGCTTCCTGAATGTATGAGTCATAGGCGGGAATAGCGATTGCAGCCAGGATTGAGATAATCGCTACAACGATCATCAATTCGATCAGGGTAAAACCGGCTTGTACTTTCTTCATTAAGTTTATTTTCCTTTTCAATTGAAAATATCACAGATCTTGGATCTGCACATAAAGGCAATATGGGAAATTAGAGTTCTATTCTTTATGAAAGGAGTATAGCCACTTTTTGGCAAGGCTGGGGGGCGGTATGTGCTTTGTGTCACAGTCTGAAAACAAAAACGGCCTACGATTGATCGTAATCCGTTAATATATTTGACTCCCTAATCTGGGTTCGAACGACTAGAGTCGGGTGCAAGGCTGACAGGGGGCCACAAAAGATTCGTGAACTGTGTCAAATCCTTAAAATTAGACCTGCCAAACTAATGACATAGCTTCATATTATGAAGTTTTCGCTTTGCTGGCTAGTGCTCTGAATTGCTGACTCTGAAACTAGATTCAAGTATTGCGCAAAAAAACTGTAATCGTTCGATGAATGCCTCAGCTTCAATAAGCGATTGTTTCTCTTCGGCGTTCAACGGTAATATGGCAATCATGCTATTGATGAGTTCATCAGCATCCAGCTTTTCCAAAATTTTCCAGTCAGCCTGCATGTTTTTATAATCGAAATAATGTTTTAAAGTGTTGATAAGATACTTCTCATCATGGAGCGGGATGTCAGGTAGTTGATAATCGGCTTCAAAAGCCTGCCAGTCTGGACGTATCAGGCGATAACCGCGAGTTGTACTGAGCTCTTCGATGATTTTAAAACGGCATATTCCTGATAGATTAATCTCAAGTCGTCCATCATAGGTTTCATGATAATGCGTAATCCTACCTCCACAGCCAATATTAAATACTTCAGGTACAGGTTCATCATTTTTAGGCTGTATCATACCAACCAGCTGATGAGTCTTCATGGCATCTTGGATCATGTTCAGGTAACGTGGCTCAAAGATATTTAGTGGAAGATTACCCCCAGGCATGACGATGGCATTCGGTAACGGGAAGATGGGAAGTGTATCCGGTAACTGTTCGAAACTCGGCATAAAAGGCGAATGTTTAATCATTGCATTGTTCCTGATCTTTTTACATATTTGAATTAGTTACGCAGTCTGCCGTAAAGTTGCACTTCTTATAAGTGAATATGGCCTTAATTATTTTAAGGATTAAGGAAATGATATTGTTGATGTGAAATTAATACTGTTATTGCCAGATGAAAATAACAAAAACTCTCAGAAACACCGAAGACGGTCGGGTTGATATTGAAGAAATCCGACTGCCTTATTCAGGTGAGAACATCGATACAGTCACGACCCTTACAGTGTTAGCGGATGAAATACAGAAATGTGTCGATAAGCTTGGGGAAATTGAAACCAATGCTTGAGATGAAAACTGAATAATGTGAATGTATCTTGAGTATCTTTAGAGATTAACTAAATGGTTGTTAAATTTTATCTACAACGCCGCTGGTGGCTTTTGCTTGTTTCAAGCATGCTTTTATTCGAATTAACGGCACTATATTTCCAGTACAGACTTGAGCTTGATCCATGCGTGCTATGTGTATTTCAAAGGACTGCTGTGATGGGGGTTCTTGTTGCAGGTCTGGTTGGTGTCATAAACCCTTTGAATCGATGGTTACGCTTTACCGCCTACAGTATTTGGGGAGCATGTAGTATATGGGGGGCTTATACTGCATCAAAACATGCCGGACTCCAGTTAGGGTTCATCGAACAGTCAATAACCTGTGAATACACCGCACCGACATGGTTCATGCTTGATAAGTGGGTTCCATGGATGTTTGAACCTACCTCAATATACTGCGATGAAATTAAGTGGTCATTCTTCGGATTTTCAATGCCGCAAGTGATGTTAGCGATATTTGTACTTTTATTGCTAACACTTCTCTATATCTGTGTTATTGAAATCAGGGATGGCTTGAAAAAGACGGGTATGTCGGTATGAAAAAGAAAGATGTAATGAGAAGGCATGTTAATAAGTTGGGCCAAATCGAGACTACAGCCTGTGGCACTCTGATAAGCGAAGATCTAGCTGGTGAATGGGTAGAGGCCTGAAGCGAAACGTATGCGATGTTTTCTGAGGACAGATAATTATCCTATTGAAGGGATTTTGATCGACATGGATGGTGTTCTATACCACGGAGATACTCCTATAGCAGATGCCTTTGCTTTTATGGAAACCATAGCTGATATCCCTCACTGTTTTATTACCAACAATCCAATTAAGCTTCCAGAACAAATCGTAGAAAAAATGGCTCGTATGGGGTTTTCTGCTCCTGATATCGAACAAATAATCACTAGTGGTGAAGCTACTGCTCAATGGCTAAATCAGCAAAAGCCTAATTTTAGATATTTTGCTATTGGTGCAGAAGGGTTGCATAAGTCGCTACAAAAATATGGCACAGAAGATATGGATGATGCTGATTATGTTGTTATTGGAGAGGGTGCTGGAATTGACTATCAGACCTTATCTATGGCGATAAACCTTATAATTAAAGGTCAAGCACAACTGATCAGTACAAATCCGGACAATACCGTTGATGCTACACGGAGAGGTGAACATTGGATTTTACCTGGAGGTGGAGCACTGGTCGCACCTGTTATAGCGGCTACAGGTGTTAAACCAACTACGATTGGTAAACCCTATCCGCTGCTATATGAAATGGCATTAAAACGAATTAATTTAGCAGCACGTGATTGTCTGATGATCGGGGACCGGCCAGATACCGATATTCAGGGTGCAGCAAGTATTGGTATGAGAACTGCTCTGGTTAGGACAGGTCGATTTTTACCTGGTGAAAAATACCCAGACAATTTATATAAGCCAGATATTGATAATAATAGCCTGACGGAATTACTTGAGTTAATACAGGCTTAATGCGTGACATAACTCTTCCATAATGCCATTTTCAACAGCTTCATCGGCACCGCGCTCCCGCTGCATTTGCTGTATGTCTTTCAGGTCTATGGCATCTGAAATCATGCTACAGTAGCAATGCCAAAGGCTGAGGCGAAGGTAGTGGATAAGGTAGTTGTGAATGGCTTTTTCTGAGACTAATGGTGCAGGCCAATGGGTGAGGTGATGAGGCTGCGCTATGTGGGGGAGGCATTGTGCTTCTGGGAAAGCAGTCAGTCGATTTGATGAATCATTACGATGTTATTAGGCGGCATCGTGACATTTGCGGGAATCGCTAGTGTGAAGTGACCTACTGCTTAGCAAACAAAGCTGACATCAACGAACAATTAATCCTTTCATATTACAGAAATCTGTTAATTGTTAAATGCTGCCAGTACTCATATGAAATCAAGGCAATTATGTGTAATCTTGGAAATTGACTACTCCTTGATTAAGTTTCAGTCCGTAATTGAAACACCCTCCTGGTATAACGTTCTATTGAAAAGCTTTCCCCATCGGTAGGTTTTTCCATTATTTTCAAAGAGGACATAGCCCGGAAGAAAAAACAAAAACAAGCGCAACCAAACTGGTTCTTTGGTTATTGACCTGATTTGTGTCGGTTCACTATGAAAGCGTTCTTTGATCGTCATGATTACCCCGCTATGTAATTCAGCAGGGTATATGTCGCTATCTTGACTTATTTACCCTGCATTTTCCGAAGAATATTTCGTGCAACAATCAGCGGCGGCCAACAGTGATTAGCAGTCCCTGAAATAATCAACTTGGTCTATTCCTTGCACTTGCTATCCAGGAAACATCCCCAGGCTTTGACGTCGTGTTGGATCCATTCATAACCATCCGCCACTCGGGGTGTGATGGCATTTTGAATTTTAAGCTGCACATAACGCTCTCGCTGATTATCCAGACTGATAATTGACCGGCGGCGATCACTTTCCGCTTCCTCCGGGGAAGGCTCAATTTGTGCTCTAGAGTTAGCTGAGAAATCTTCAAAAACTCTATCGAAGGAACGCTGATATTC